>VGZO01000061.1 GCA_016872555.1 Planctomycetota bacterium | reverse complement strand
CGCGGATCACGCGAAGGCGGTCCTCTTTCAACTCTGCCTCTGCCTCGGGCCGCTCCTCGATAGCTTGCCAACGATCCTCGCGCTTCCGGTAGGCACCCGCATCAAACACATCCGCGCACCATTCCCACACGTTGCCGTGCATCCCAACGAGCCCCGCAGGGTGCTGCTCGGGCACTCCCGTGACGACCGGCTCATCAACGTCGTGTGTTTCTTCTCCAGAGTTGCCACCAAACCACCCCACTTCGCGAAGCGCCGCCTCGCCGTCGCCATTCCAGTAGTCCGTCTCTGACCCGGCGCGGCAGGCATATTCCCACTGCGCTTCCGAGGGCAGCCCGACGCGCCATCCTGGTTCCCACGCTGCGGGCCGCTCGCGCTCGAGATACGCTTGCCAGGCTCTGCACCACGCGACGCAGTCATCCCACGACACCTGTTCCACCGGCCGCCGATCCCCTCGAAATCTGCTCGGCCGCGGGTCGGGCAGCTTGCCCTTAACCATCGGGTTGCATGCCTCGACCACAGCCGCCCACTCGGCCTGCGTGACGACAAACTTTCCCAGCCGGTATTCACTCGGAATGACGACCCGATGCCGCGGCTCCTCGTTGGGATTCTCCCCGCGCGACCCCATTACGAACTCCCCCGCAGGGATCGGCCGAAAGCGCATCGGCTCCGCGCCATTGGGCAGCGGCCAGCGAATGTCGTCTTTGTCCGCGAGGCCATCCCAGACCGTGGGCGCGGATCGCCGCGCGGCTGGCGCGGTCGCGAGTATCGGATGTGGCATCGAACCGGCCATCGGCTGCCCCCCGGCAATTTCGGGAGGGATTCTAACCCACCCCGGGGGCCCGCAGAATCAGGCTGGCTCAGGGGCGACGACAAGCATATCGGCCGTCGCAGAGACGATCCGCAGGAGCGACCCGTCGGCGCAGCGGATGCAGGGCACGCCGTCGCGCTCGATGCACGCTGCCGGTGACGCCACGAGCCGATCGTCCGGCCCACCGTCGGCGACGCTTGCCGCGGCTTTAGAGATGATCTCGATCCGCCGCCGCGGCCGGCGCGACAGTGCAAACGATTGCCCCGACGGGCGAAACACCATCCCCTCCGGTCCGTCCTCCTCATACGCATGAACCCACACGCCAGGCGCCGGCCACCGGCCAGAGGGCGTCGGATCGGGATGGGAGTCGGATGTGGCCATGCCGCCGAGTGTAGCTGCAGAGAGAGCCACACGAGATCGCGGCGGCGGCGGGGAGCAGAGGATCGCGCCGCCCCGCGTGCGGCCGGCACCGGGGCGATTGGACGGCCCGCCGGCCGGATGCGACATTCGACGGGTCGCATCGATGCCACGAGCGGCATTGAGCCGGATCGAGCCCTGCCCACATCCACCGATGACAAGCACCAGCGATACCACGCGCGACAAAGATGCGTCGGCCCCCGATCCGCGGCGCGACGCGGCGACGGTGTCGCTGGTGGTGTTGGCCGTGATCGCGTTTGCAGCGGCTTTTACCTATCTGGGCCCGGTGCTGCGGCCGTTTTTGATCGCCGTCTTCCTCTACTACGCCACGCAGTTTTTCGCGCGGCTCCTCACGCGGTTGGGCCTCACCCCCGCCACCGCGTATGCCAGCCTCCTCCCGGTGGCGGTGATCCTCACGATCCTCTTTGGCCAGCTCGTCCACCGCGAGGCGGGCGTGTTTTTGGCGAAATGGCCGCGCTACGAAGCCCGGATCATGCGCGTGATCGACACGACCAGCAGCACGCTCCGCTCGTGGAACGTGTTTGCACCGCGGAAGGAAGACGACGCCGAACCGGTGATCGAGGAGGCCGACTCCGCGCCCGCGGCGGCGCCTGCCGCCCAGGCAGCGGCTCAGCCCGGTTCGGCAGACGTACCGGTCAGCGACCTCGGTCAAGAGCCCGACGTGGGCGCGGTGCCAGACGAGAGCCATGCGCCCGTTGGCGGCGCGGCGAAAGGGCCGCGCGGGACCGGCGACCCGAGCGACTTTTTCCGTGTCACGTCGCAGGCGGCGGTGGACTATGTCTTTCGCCACAGCCTCGACGTGGCGGAGCTCTTCATCCTCGTGCTTGTGTACCTCGTGTTCCTGTTCCTCGGTGGGCGGAAGCTGCCGGCGAAGATCCGCCGGGCGTTTCCCGGCGACCAGGGGGAGCGGATCCTCCAGATCGGCGCGGGGATCACCGATTCGATCGAGGCCTTCATGGCGGTCAAGACGCTCGTCGGCCTGGGGATGGGGGCGACGGCGGGGGCGATCATGTTTCTGATGGGGCTCGACCACTGGCTGTTGTGGGCGTTCCTGTTTTTCGCGAGCAACTACATCACGTATATCGGCAGCGCCGTCACGATCATCCCGCCGATCGTGCTGGCGTTTTTCGACTTCGCAAACCCCTGGATGGCGGGGCTGCTGGCAGTGTTGCTGCTGGTCAACCGGCTGGTGTGGATCGACTTCATCGAGGTCCGGCTGTCGGGGCGCGAGCTGAACCTCGATCCGGTGCTGATGTTTCTCTGGCTCGCCTACTGGGGCTGGGTGTGGGGCGTGCTCGGGCTGATCCTCGCCTACCCGATGATGGCCGCGGTGAAAATCGTCCTCCAGCACGTCGGCGGCGGCGCCCCCTGGGCGGTGCTGCTCAGCGACGAATAGAGCGGAGACTTCGCAGCATGGACCCGCGCGACGCGACTCACCCCCGAGAGACGAGCGCTCCCGATTCGGCCACCGAGCCAGCGCCGGCACCGGCCGGCAGCCCGATCGACGCGGCCGCTCGCCCCGCCGACGCTTCGGGCGGCGATTCAGATCCGGCAGTCGCTCCCGCCACTGCTGCCGCGGCGCGGTCGCTCGACCACGGGCGCTGGCGCTACCCCGCCGATGCCCGGCTGCTAACCGAGATTCTCGCCAGCGACGCGGTCAAGCGGCGCCTCGAAAGCCCCGCCTACGAGATCGCCCGGCAGACCAGCCGCACGGGGATGCTCGCCGGCGCGGTGATGGTCGATCCGACCGTGCTGCCGCACCTCGCCGAGGCGATCGACGGGGTGCGGCGAGAGTTTCCCGACATCCAGCGGATCGACTGCTTCGTCTACAACTCCGGCGACATGAATGCGTTCATCACGCCGGGGCGGTCGGGCACGTTCATCGCGCTGTCGAGCGCGGCGGTCAACCACCTCGATGCCGGCGAGCTGAAGTACGTGCTCGGCCATGAGTTTGGCCACGCGCTGTTCGGCCATATCGACGTCCTCGCCGGAAACCTCGCCGTCGATCCGCTCCTCCCCACCGCCGACGCGGGGCGCGTGCGGAGCTGGCAGCGGGCGGCGGAAATCACGGCCGACCGGATGGGGCTGGCGGTGTGCGGATCGCTCACGTCGGCCGCCCGGGCGCTGTTCAAGGTGGCGTCGGGGATCGTGTCGGACGCGGTGGTGGCGTCGCCGGAGCGGTTCGCGGCGCAGTGGCAGCGGCTGGTCGAGGAGGTGATCAGCGAGGGGGACCGCGGGTTCGACCATATCTCCCACCCGTTTCCGCCGCTGCGGATGCGGGCGATGCTGCTCTTCTCCGAGGCCCGCGCCGCCGGCGATGGCGCGGCGCTCGACGCGGCCAACACCGCGATCGACGGGATGCTGGCGATGATGGAGCCGGGGGGCGGCGGCGGCACGCTCGACGACCCGCTGCTGCGGGGCCTGTTTTTCTGGGGGGGCCTCGTGGTGGCCCTCGCCGATGGGTATGTCAGCCCGCGCGAGTGGCGCCGGCTCGAGACCGTCGCCCCGCCGGGCACCGACCTCACGGCCACCGTGGCCTCCGCCGCGGCCGACGACGCCGGCTGCTGGGAGCAATTCTCGACGGCGTTTCTCGGCCGACGGCGGAAGTTCAGCGGGCTCGAGCTCCACCGCGTGCTGTACGGCCTGTACGACGTGGCCAAGGCCGACGGCAAGGTGTCGGACGGGGAGATGGAGCGGATGCGGAAGCTGGCCGCGATCCTCGGCGTGGTCCCCGAAGCCTGCGACCATGTCGCGGCCCAGTTCGAACGCGACCTTCGCAAGACGGAGCAGGTGTCCGATGGCCGATGACACGCCCGCCCTGCTGCGGCAGGTGGAGAGCATCGCGGCGCTGGCGGCGCTGCGCGGCTGGATCGACGAGAAGGAACAGGCGTTCGTGATGGACTTCGAGACCGGCGGCTACCGCTCGCAGCGGGTGCTGGTGCGCGTGTTCGCGCTCGGGCCCGGGGGGAAGGCGATGATCTCGATCCAGTCGCCCGCCCGGTTCATCGCCACTCGGTGGTTCAAGCGGCTGTCGCGCGGCGAGGCGCTGCGCCTGCTCCATGAAAACGAATCGCTCCGCTTCGCCCGCTATGGCCTGGTCTCGACACCCAAGGGGATGATCGTGATGGTGTCGTGCGACCTGATGCTCGAGACGCTCGACGCCGAGGAACTGCGCGTCCATGCCTACGCCGTCGCCAACGCCGCCGACCGCTACGAGGCCCAGTTTGGCGGCGACCAGTATTGAACCCCGGAGAACCGCGCGATGCAGGTGCAGGTGATTGTCTACGCCGATCCCGAGGCCCTCGGCCGTGCCGCCGGCGGCGAGGCGGCCGACGAGCTGCGCCGCGTGCTGGCCGCCAAGGGACAGGCGACGCTCGTGGTCGCCACGGGGGCGAGCCAATTCGCCACGCTGGCAGCGCTCGTCGCGGCGCCGGGGATCGACTGGAGCCGGGTGACGGCGTTTCACCTCGACGAATACGCCGGCCTGTCGGCCGACCATCCGGCGAGCTTCCGCAGGTATCTGCGCGAGCGCTTCGTCGATCGGCTGCCGACGCCCCTGGCGGCGTTTCACGCGATCGATGCCCAGACCGATCCGGCTGGCGAATGCCGGCGGCTGGCGGGCCTCGTGCCGGAGGGGGCGTTTGACCTGGCGCTGATCGGGATCGGCGAGAACGGCCACCTCGCGTTCAACGACCCCCCGGCCGATTTCACGACGACCGAACCATATCTGGTCGTCGCCCTCGACGAAGCCTGCCGGCGGCAGCAGGTGGGGGAGGGATGGTTTCGAGACCTGGCCAGCGTGCCGACGCACGCGATCTCGATGAGCGTGCGGAGGATCATGGCGTCGCGGCGGATCGTCTGCTCGGTGCCCGACGCGCGGAAGGCGACGGCGGTGAAAGACGCGCTCGAGGGGCCGGTGAGCCCCGAGTGCCCGGCGTCGATCCTCCGCGAGGCGGTCAACCCGGTGAGTATGCATTTGGACACGGCGGCGGCGGGGAGGCTGACCGCGCGGGGGTGAGGGGCACGGCTGCGCGGGGGCGAGGTCACACCACAGCAGCCTCGGCTCGGGCTCTGCAGAGGGGACGCCCCTCCACCTCTGCCCTCGCATCGACCCGCACACAGTTGCGACGGGCCGATGCGAGGGCAAAGGCGCGGGGGGCGTCCCCCTCTGCAGAGCCCGAGCGGAGGCTGCGCCCGCCGCAGTGACCCACGGAAATGCCGGACGAACCAGTTTTTGCTTCATGGTGTTTCGTTTCACCTCAACGCGCCATGGAATAGGCTCAGGTCGCGGTGGGTTGCGGGTGCCGGGATTCCGATCATCACTTGAAGCGTCTTTCGTCACGTGTCGTCCTGGGAGGTTGATCATGCAGCGGATCGTGGCCGTGGTGATCGCGGTGGTCGTCGCGTGTGGATTGGCGCGGATGGTGCCCGCGCGGGGGCAGGCGCCGGCCGGGGGGCTGGTGGTCGAGGCGGCGACGTATGGCGTGTATGACGATGGCAAGCCGGTGGCGGGGAAGACGATCACCGTCACCGACGCCGTCTGCCGGCTGGTCAAAGACGGCCGGCTGCGGCTCGAAGTGGGCAACGACCCGTTCGGCGATCCGGCCAGCGGCGAGGGGAAGACGCTCGCCGTCCGCTACTCACTCAGCGGTACGCCCGGCACGCTCGTCGTCGCCGAAGGGGAGACGCTGCTGATCCCGGTGCCAAAGCTCGCCGGGGCACTGACGGTGAAGAAGGCGACCTACGGCGACCACGCGCAGGGAATGACCTCCGACGTCACTGATCTGGTCAAGGCCCGGCTCCGCGACGGCCGGCTCGAGGTGAAGGTCGACAACGACCTCCTCGGCGACCCGGCGGTTGGCTCGTTCAAGCAGCTCCGCGTCGAATACACGATCGGCGACGTCGAACTGGTGAAGCGGACCTACGAAGGGGGCACGCTGGTGATCACCGAGCCGGGGAAGCAAACGCCGGCGAAGTGAGCGGGGAGGAGTGTTGAAGTCGGCCGTGTGCGACGGATGGGCTGCCGGATGCGGCTGACGGCGACCTGGGAAACCCTCGGCATTTCCCGCGGGCGCGGGCGTCACCACCCCGCAGCGCGGCTTGGCACGCGGGGGTCGCTCGCGCCGATGAACGTGCCGTCGGGGGCACGGGCGACGATCTGCGACACGCCGATCACGGCGTCGTCGTGGAGGACGTGGCCGCGGGCCGCGAGCGCCGCGCGGACGTCGGCCGGGATCCCCGACTCGACGGCGAGGCGATCGGGCTTCCACTGATGGTGGATCCGCGGGCCGGCGATGGCCTCGGCCGGTGACTGGCCGAGGTCGAGGATCCGGACCACGTTCTGCACCGTCTGCGAGATGATCGTCGGCCCGCCGGCCCCGCCGAGCGCGAGGATCGGCCGCCCCTGTTCGAGGACGAGCGTCGGGCTCATGCTCGACAGCGGCCGCTTTCCCGGCGCGACGGCATTGGCCTCGCCACCGACCAGTCCGAAGGCATTGGGCACGCCGGGCTGGATCGAGAAGTCGTCCATCTCGTTGTTGAGGACGATCCCGGTGCCGGGGACGATCACCTTCGATCCGAACGTGGTGTTGATCGTCGCCGTGCAGGCGACCCAATTCCCCTCGGCATCGGCGACCGAGAAGTGGGTGGTGTGCCGGCCGCCGGTGAAGATGTCGGTGTCGGCGGCGGGAGGCGTGCCGGCACCTGGCACCGCGGTGCTCCGCTGCGGATCGACCCGCGCCGCCAGGCCGGCGAGGTACGCCGGGTCGAGGAGGCCGCGCGGCACCTTCGCAAACACCGGGTCGCCGAGCCAAAACGCCCGATCGGCAAACGCCAGCTTCATGCTCTCGGCGAGGAGATGCTCGCGCGCTCCCGGTGCGGTCGCGGCGGCGAGGTCGTGGCCCGAAAGCAGCGTGAGGATCTGCGCCACATGGATGCCCCCCGAGCTCGGCGGCGGCACGCCGAGGATCGTGCGACCGCGGTACGGGGTGCGCAGCGGCTCGCGCTCGACGACGCGGTAGGCGGCGAAATCGTCGGCCGTGAGGATGCCACCGTGGGCCGCCATCCACTCGCCGACGGCGCGGGCGAACCCGCCGCGATAAAACCAGCCGGGCCCGTCGGCCGCGATCCGGCGATAGCTCTCGGCGAGGTCGGGCTGGACGAGCCGATCGCCGGCGGCGAGCGGGGTGCCGTCGGCATGGAAGAAGACCGCCCGCGAGCCGGGAAATCGGCCGAGGTCGTCGGCCTTGGTGGCGAGGCGCTTGGCGTAGTGCGGGTCGATCTCAAAGCCATCGGCGGCGATCCGTGCCGCCGGACTGACGACGGCGGAGAGCGACAGGCGGCCATGGCGCGCTTGTGCCTCGGCGTAGGCCGCGAGCGCCCCAGGCACGGCCACTGCCAGCGGGCCGGTCTGGCTGGCGGCGGTGTCTCCCTTGCCATCGCGAATGAACATGCCGGGCGTCGCCGCGGCGGGGGCAGTCTCCCGGCCGTCGAGGACGACCGACTTTCCCGCAGCGGTGTGGATGAGGATGAAGCAGCCGCCGCCGAGGCCGGAATTGAAGCCGTCGACGACACCGAGCGTGACGCCGGCGGCGACGGCGGCGTCGATCGCATTGCCACCGGCGGCGAAGGCGTCGAGGGCGGCCTGTGTGGCGAGTGGATGGACGGTGGCCACGATCCCACGCCGGCCGGTGGCGATGGTGGCACGGTCAGGCTCGAGCGCGCGGGCGGGAGACGGGCACAGCGCGATCGCCAGCGCGACCAGGACCGCCACGCGGGTCGGCCCCGCGGCGAGAGCGAGGGGATCACGGACGGGGCACACGTTGGATCGCATCGGCCGACTCCCCGAGGGAACTGGGCTTTAGGATATGGTCAGCGGGAACCCGGACAATGGGCCCCTGCTCCCGTCGACCGTCCCGCGACGATTCCGACAGAGCCCGAAGCCCCTCCGTTTCAGCGCGCATGCAACCCCTCACGCTCATCGGCCTCGCGCTGGCGGGATTCGCTGCCGGGTTCATCGACGCCATCGCCGGTGGGGGTGGGCTGATCTCGCTCCCCGCGCTGTTCTACGCCGGCCTTCCCGGCCACCTGGCGCTTGGCACCAACAAGCTCCAAAGCGCCGTCGGCACCACGATGGCCGTGACCAAGTACCACGGTGCCGGGCTGATCGACTGGCGCGACCTCCGGCCGGCCGTGCTCGTGACGGCTCTCGCCGCCGCGCTCGGCACCGCGGCCGTGCTCCTGGTCGACAACGACGTGCTCACACGTGTCGTCCCCTGGCTGCTCCTCGGCGTGGTCGCATGGATCATGCTCCGCCCGCGCCTCGGCGAAGCGAGCGGGCCGCCGCGCCTCGGTGTCTGGCCGTTCGCCGGACTCGCCGGATCGGTGCTCGGGTTCTACGACGGATTCTTCGGCCCGGGGACCGGCGCGTTTTGGACGGCGGCGTGGGTCGAGGGGCGGGCGCTGCCGCTCCCGCGGGCGACGGCGGCGACGAAGGTCGTCAATCTCACGAGCAACGTCGCGGCCCTGGCGGTGTTTCTCTCCCAGGGTGCGGTCGATCCTGCCGCCGCGGCGGTGATGATCGTCGGCCAGTTGATCGGCGGCCGGCTCGGCGCGACGCTGGCGATCCGCCACGGGGCGCCGTTCATCCGCGTGGTCTTCATCGCGGTCGTGCTGGCACTCGTCGGGCGGCTGCTGTGGCCAAGCGCCTGACGGGCGTTCGCGGCATGTTCCACGTCAGGCGACGACGCGCGCGATCTCAGCCGAGGCGGAGACCGCGGCCGGCGCGGAGATACTCGGGGCCGAAATTCGGGCTGTCGGGGTCGGCCACGACTCCCGCCGCCGGATCGGCGACGCGGAGTGCGTCGCCGGCACGCCATGAGCCCGACGCCTGCCACTCGTAGCAGCGAATCTGCTCGGCTGCCTGGTTCGACGCACCGAGAGCGGCGAACACCTCGGCCGTGAACTTCCGGCCGCTCCGCTCGACGACGGCCACCGACAGCGGCGCGTTGAACCCGGCGCCGGTCGGCAACGGGACCGACTTGCCGAGGAAGAAATCAGTGCCCGGCTTGGGTTGCCAGTCGCCGCCATTGTCCGTCGGCCGGCCCCCGTGGGGACCGGCGATGCCGAACTTCTGCGCGCCCTTCGACAGTGCCTCGGCGATCGCTCCCAGGGCGGCGGCGGTCGGGGCGGCACCGCCGGCCACAAGCGCCCGGACGACGGCGTTGTCGATGACGCGAAACGCCCCCTGACCGCCGCGCGATGCCCCGAGCACGAGATCGGTCTTCAGGTCGCCGTCGACGTCACCGGCGGCCAGCGACGCCCCGAAGATGAACGCGTTTTGCAGCGTGCGCGCCGGGCCCGACTCGATCGGGCTCACGATCGGCAGCGTCGCGAGCGGAGGCAGGCCGCGGGCGGCCGGCCCGAACAGCGTGAGCTGGGCCGTGTCCATCGCCCGGACACCGCTCGACGTGGTCAGTTGGCTCGGCCTGGCAGTCGTCGTGGCGACGACGATCGTCCCCTGCGGAGCGGCCGCTTGACCGATGTCGGTGGCAAACGCCCCGACGGTCACGCCGGTGACCGAGCCGCCAGGCAGGGTCAGCTCCCGCACCGCACGCGGCGCCCGCGTGCCGTCGGCGGCGGGCTCGGCACGGTCGACCGTCGGCCGTGCGCCCGAGTGGGCGACCGACAGATCGAAGACCCACGCCCGGTCGGCACCGCGGCGCGTCGCCGGATCGACCAGTCCGGTGGTGGCGACGACCAGCTCGGGCAGCCCCGCGTGGCTGGCCGGCAAACCCTCGGGGAGGATGTCGCCGACGGCGACGGAAAAGCCACCGGCATAGCCCGGCGCGGCATCGAGCAGCGACGACATGTCGAGCGCGACGGTCGACCAGGCACCGCCGCCAGGCCTGCCATTGACCAGGAGGATCGTGCGGGCGGTCGCGCCGAAGACCGTGGCGAGCGGACGGCCCGTGCCGTCGGCCTGCTGCGTCGCCGGGTCGACGAGCTGCCCGGGGACGGCGCCCGGGGCGATCACGATGTCGGTATAGCCATCGGCATCGAGGTCGGCGGCTGCGACGCGCACCCCGCCCTGGAACCGGTTCACGAAGGCATGGATCTCGGCGGCGGTCGCCGAGGTCTCACCGGCGATCCGGGCGCGGTCATACGCCGCCGCCAACCGGGAGCCGAACCACTCGCCCACGACCGCGCCGCTGCCGACCGGCGCGGAGTCTGAGTCGCGCAGGAGCGAGGCATCGACGAGCCGGGCCGCCGGCAACGACACCGCCGCCACGACCAGCGTGCCGCGCGCCCGTTGCTCGAGCGTGTCGCCCGGAACGAGCGTGATCTCGACGCCGTCTCCCTTGGCGACGATGTCCTTCACCGTGCGGATGACGGCTGGCTTGTCAGACTCCGGCGTGAGGACGACCGGCACACCGGCGAGCTGCAGCTTGCCCCCCTGGCGCGACGTCAGCGACGCGACCATGCCGGCCGTGAGCGGCGCGGCGACGAGCGTGCCCTTGTCTCCGACCGTGTAGGCCACCTCACGGTCCCAGGTCGACGTCGGCCCGTCGCCGCCAACCGCGAGCACCGGCGCCGCGGTGGCCATCACGCCGCGGGAGAACGCCGACGTGCCGAGCGCCGCCCCGGCGTCGTCGAGCCGCGTCGCCGTCGCCGTCAGCCACATGCCGACCGGCACGGTCGCCGACGGAAGCTCGAACGTCACCCGCCCGTCGGCGCCGGCCTTGGCGCTTGCCAGCAGCGACCGCCCCTCGAACGCGGCCACGTCGACCGGGAAGCCGTACACGTCGGCGACGGCGCTTGAATACAGTTGCACCAGGTGCCCTGCGGCGGCGGGCGTCATCGCGACCTGGATGCGAACGACGGCGGCGGCGTTGTCGCGGACGATCCGGGCGATCGCGGGGGCCGCCGATGCGGCTGCCGCCGCGCCGGTCAACTGGATCCCCTTCCCCGGTTCGCCGCCGTTGGAGTGGATCGTGTTGGACAGCGCCACGCTCGCCCCGGACATGGCGATGCCATGGGCGGCATTTCCGGCGATCACGTTGGGGCGGGCCGGCGAATCGGCAGCGCCGTTCCAGCCGACGACCACGCCGTTGCCAGCGATCGACAAACCGCTGCCGAACGCGCCGGTGCCGTTGCCGACGATCGAATTGGACACGATCGTCGTCCCGGTGAGCGTGCCGGCCGTGTTCTCGATCCCGTGGCGGGCGTTGCCGGCGATCCGGTTGCCGGTCGGCGTTGTGCCGGCAGTTCCGAATGGCTGCGCGCCGCCGATCCGGAGCCCCTGGAGAGCACCTCCACTGGCGTCGAGGACGATCCCGCTCCCCTTGTTGGCCACGATCCGCGAGCCCTGGATGGCCGAGCCCGAGTAGTCGCCGCTCGCGACGCGGATCCCGGTGCCGTTGCCACTGACCGTGAAGCCGTCGAGCGTCGAGCCGACCGACCCGCCGAGGAACTTGACACCTGCGCTGCCAAAGCCGCTGACCGAGTTGCCCGGCACCGTCAGCACGACGTTCGGCACGCCCTTGCCGACGACGAGGCCATCGGCCTGAGCGGGCGTGCCGACCAACCGCACGGGCGCCGATGCCGAGACCGACTGGCCGCGCGACAGCGTCAGCCCGGCGAGCGGCGCCACGGCACCGACCGGGGCGTCGAACGTGATCGCCCGATCGGCCGCGACGGTCACGGGAAACCGGCCGTCGAGCGCCGCACCGAACCGGATCCCGCCGCCGACGGCATCGAGCGACGTCTTCACCGCGACCTGGACCGGATCGGCCAATACGATCCCTCCCGCACCCACCTTGATGGACGGGGCGGCGATCCGCGTGGTCCCCCCGGCATCGGTCACGAGTGCCGCCAGCGGTGCGACGCCCCCGACCGCGGCGCCGAAGAGCGTGGTTCCGGCCGACTTCGCCGTGAGCGCGAAGGCCCCGTCGACCGGGCCGGCAAACGTGATCGGGCCGGCGCCGGCAGAGACGGTCGTGGCGCCGGCGAGTTTCGTCGCCCGATCGATCGCGAACGCCCCGCCACCGGTGGCCTGGTTCCCCCGGAGCGTGACGACATCGTCGTGGTACTTTTGAAACCCGGTCGTCGTCACGTTGGCGAGCGTGACCGTGCCACCGGCGTCGGTCTCGAGGTTCGCGACCGAGACCGGGCCGGCGAAGCTCGTGGACCCGGTGGTCGTGGCCCGCAGGCCCACCTTGCCGGTCACCGTGCCGAGAAACGCGATCGCGCCGGCGCCGGCCGCGACCGTCGTCGGCGTGCCGAGGACCACAGCATCGCGGTACAGCTGGCCGGCGGGAAGCGTGGTGGTGATCGTGCCGCCGCGGATCTCGGTCGTACCGGCCGCGTCGGTCGCGAGGCTTCCGACCGTGACGGCCTTCGCGAACGATGTCGTCCCCGCGGCGTTGATCGCGAGCGAAGCCGCCCCGGTCACCGTTGCCGCACACGTCACCCCGGCCTCGGCGGCCGACAGGACCGTCGCCGCGCCGAGCGCGAGGGCATCGCGGTAGAACTGCCCCTTCACCGTCGCCACACTGCCGCCGTCGATCGCGGTGGTGCCGGCAGCATCGGTCTCGAGGGACACGAGCGCCACCTTCGCGCCGACCGGCCCGACGAATCGCGTCGTCTGCCGCGACCGGGCGACGAGAGCATGCGGGCCGTCGACGGTCGAGCGGAAGATCAAGTCACCGGGGCCGGCGTCGATCGTCGTGTCGCGGGTGAGGACGACAGGGTCGCCGAAGTCGAGCGCGTCATTCAGCGTGGTCGTGACCACGGCCGTCTCGAGCAGGGTCGATCCGCCGGCGTCGGTATGGAGGCTGCCGAGGGTGACCGGCCCACGCAACAGCGTCGTGTCGGAAGTGCGGAGATCGAGTCGACCGGGTCCGGTGACTGCGCCACCGAACACGAACCCGGTGCCGGCGGTGAGGATCGCCGCGCGATTGACCACGACCGTGCCGGCAAACGTCTGGCTTGCGGAGGAGTCGATCGTGATCGTCCGGTCGTCTCCCACGGCTCCAAGGACGGTCCTGCCGCCGGCGACGTCGAGCGATTTGAAGACGACGGCAGCCGCGACCGACGTGTCGCCCGTGGTCGTGATCCGCAGGCTTTGGTCGGTGCCACGCACGATGTTCTTGAACGACACGCCGCCGCTTCCCGACGCGAGAGCGGCGTTCGCGGTGAGCAGCACCTCGTCGCCGTAAGTCTGGCCCACCGTGGTGGCGACCGATACCGGCAACGCTGTCGTGCCGCCGGCGTCGGTCGTGAGGCTCGCGAGCTTCTCCTTGCTGCCGACGGCGCCGGCAAACGTCGTCGCGCCGGTCGAGTTGGCGACCAGTGCGAATCCGCCGTCGAGGGTACCGCCGAAAGAGATCCCGGCACTGCCAGTGGACACACTCGTCGCCGCCGCGAGCAGCGCTGCCTTCGCGACCGTAAACGCCGCGTCGGCCGTCGTCAGCGAGCCGGCGAGCGTGACGGAATCATCTTCGTAAAGCTGTGCGCCGGTCGTCGCGACGCTCCGCAGGCTCGCCGTGCCGCCGGCGTCGGTCGTGAGGCTCGTGAGCTTCTCCTTGCTGCCGACGGCGCCGGCAAACGTCGTCGCGCCAGACGAGTTGGCGACCAGCGCGAATCCGCCGTCTACCGTGCCGCCGAACGCGATCGCGCCGCTCCCCGTGGAGACACTCGTCGCCCCCGCGAGCTGCGCTGCCTTGGTGACCGAGAACACCGCGTCGGTCGTCGAATACGCGCCCGCGAGCGACACGCTGGCGTCCTGGTAAAGCTGCGCACCGGTCGTCGCTACGTCGCCGAGGCTAACCGTGCCGCCGGCGTCGGTTGTGACACTCGCCACCTTCTCCTTGTTGCCGACGGAGCCGGCAAACGTCGTCACGCCAGACGAGTTGGCGACCAGCGTGAATCCACCGTCGACCGTGCCGCCAAACGAGATCCCGGCACTGCCAGTGGACACACTCGTCGCCGCCGCGAGCAGCGCTGCCTTCGCGACCGTGAATGCCGCGTCGGCCGTCGTCATCGAGCCGTCGAGCGTGACGGTGTCGTCTTGATAAAGCTGCGCGCCGGTCGTCGCGACGCTCCGCAGGCTCGCGGTGCCGCCAGCGTCGGTCGTGAGGCTCGTGAGCTTCTCCTTGCTGCCGACGGCGCCGACGAACGTCGTCGCGCCAACCGAGTTGGCGACGAGTGAAAACGCGCCGTCGACCGTGCCGCCAAACGTGATCGCCCCGCTCCCCGTGGAGACACTCGTCGCCGCCGCGAGCGTCGCCGCCTTGGCGACCGAAAACACGCCGTCGGTCGTGGTGTAGGTACCGGCGAGTGACACGCCGTCGTCTTGGAACAACTGCGCGTTGGTCGTCGCCACGTCGCCGAGGGTCACCGTGCCGCCGGCGTCGGTCGTGAGGCTCGCCAGCTTTTCCCGGCTGCCGACAACTCCGGCAAACTTCGTCACATTCGATGACTTCGCGGTCAGTGCGAACGGCCCGTCGACCGTCGACAGGAACGACAGCGTCCCGGGGCCGGCGTCGAACACCGTGTCCTGCGTGAGGATCACCGCATCGCCGAATTCCATCGAGGCGGGATCAGTCGTCGTCACCGAGCCGGTTTCGAGGATCGTCGAACCGCCAGCGTCGGTGTGGAGACTGCCGAGGCTTACCGGCCCGCCGAACGTCGTCGTCTGATCGGAGCGGAGCGACAGGCTGGACGGGCCGGTCACCGCGCTGCCAAGGAAAAACCCTCCACCAGCGGTGAGGACCGCCGGCTTGATCACCAGAACGTCCCCGGCGAACGACTGGGATTGCGCGGAGTCGATCGTAACGCTCCCCTTCGCCGCCGGAACACCGATCACCGCCCGCCCGACCGCGACATCCAGCGACCGGACGACGACCTCGTCGCCGAACGACGTGTCGCCCACGGTCACGGTGCGCAGATCCTGCCCCGTCGAGCGGACTGGTCCCGCGAACGTTATCCCTTCGGACCCGGCGAACAGCGAGATGTCGGCCTGGAGCAGCAATTCGTCCAGGTAGTACTGGCCCGCGGTCGTACCGATGTCGGTGACGAGGGTGGTCGTGCCGCCCCCGCCCACCGTGAGGAAACCGACCTGCGAGAAGACCTTGGGGTCGAGGACCATCGGCTCACTGAACATCAAGCCGAGCGCGTGCCCACTCGCATCGACACCGGCAGGAAAGGTTCCCATCGTTCCGGTGAGCACGCTGTCGGCAGTGAGCGTGACCTTGCCTCCGTACACTTGGTCAAATGTCGTCGTGACGTCTCCCGCCAGCGATGTCGTCCCGGAAACCTCGAGGCGGGAGAGGTTGAAGGCCCGGTCGCCGAACACGGCATTCCCGGCAACCGCGAGAATGGTGCCCCGGCCGTCGACGATGCCGGTGACGGTCACCTCGCTCCCGACCAGCGTGGTCACGGAGGGATAAGTCACCAGATCACCGGCATAGCGGTGGGTCCCGATCGTCTCGACCGCACCCCCGAGGAAGATTGCCGTCGGTGTGCTACCGGTGATCTCGAGGCTGCCGACCGAAACGGCGTTGTGGATCTCGGTGCCGAACGTCTGCCCGACGGCACCGGAAGTCTTGATCGCGAGCGCTTCGGGACCGGTGACCGGGCCATGGAACTCGACGTGGCTCGCAGCCAAGGCGACCGCGCCGCTCATCGCCACCGGGCCGCCGTACGACTGAAACCCCGCGGTGGTGAACGAGCCGAGTAAGGCCGTCGTGAACCCGGCCGTGTCGAAATCGCCGACACCCCGAAAGACACCGTTGTCGACGACTACCGCTGTCGCGAGGGCGACCGTGAGATGGTTGCCGAATCCGTCGATACCCTGCCCGAACAGGGCACTTCCGCCGCCGAACTGCGTCCGACCGCCAAGCCTGACGACGCCGGAGTAGAGGTGCTCGGCCGCGGAGAACGACCCTGCCAGCACGCTCGAACCGGTGACTTGCAACAACGACAATCCGTAGGCGAATCCGGTAATCGATGTCTCCCCCCGGCACGACAGCAGCGTGTTGCTCGCCTGGAGCTCACCCACCAGTGAGATCGACGGCGCCGTGAGGATCGTGTCGGCCGTGAGGCGACTGAGCGCCAGCGGCGAAGAAAACGACAGCGACTCGATCGCCGAAAACGCTCCCCCGAGTCCGACCGGCCCCGTCACCGACAGGGCCCGCATTCCGGAGAACATCGACGCATCGAGCGCGATCGGCTGCGTGACTGCCAGCGACAGACGGTTGCCCAGACCGACGACCGACGCCAGTCTGATCGAGTCGGCCACCAACGTCGTGTCGGCTGCCACCTCGAGGTTCTCGTAGAACTCCTGGGCACCAGTGGTCATGAACGACTGCGTGGTGAGCCGCGTCGTGCCGGAATCATCGGTGGAGAAGTGCCCGAGGGTCACCGGAGCGGAGAACGACGTGATCCCGTCGGTCACGATCCGCAACCCTCCAGAGCCGGTGACCGTGCCCAAGAAAGTGATGTCGGCAAACTGCGTCGTTCCACCGGGTCCGGTGCCGGCAACCGCGGAGAGCGTGACGAGGCCGGCGGAGGGGTGGAGTTCCACATCGTCGGCGAAGACCTGCTTCCCCGTCGTCGCCAGTGTCCCGGCGAGGACCGTCGTGCCGCCGCCGCCACTGGCGAAATCTCCGATGCCCGAGAAGGTGGCGCCGTCGATCGTCGTCGTGTCGGTGAAATCGAGGACCAATCCATACCCCTGGCCGGCGACGCCGGCCCCGAACGTGACGCGCCCGCCCGTCAGCACGACGTCACCGGCGAGCGTCACCTGTCCACCGTAGCTCTGGTTGGCCGTGATCGTCTCGACGGTGGAAGACAGCGTGATCGTCGACGAGTCGACCGTCACCCCACCGCCTGTGCGGATCGCGCCGAACAGCGTCGTCGTCTCGACCGTGCCATCGACCAACAGGCCGTCGAACAGCCCGGTACCGTCGGGCAGACTCGAGCCGCCGAGAGCGAACTCCTGACCGGCGTCGGCCGTCCCGGTCACCGTGACCGTGGTGACGGCGGCGTTGGCGAACGACACCGCCCCGTTGAGGCCAGGCGACTCGACTTTGTAACTGTCGTTGGCGACGTCGTAGGCCAATACTACGGGCGTGTCGGCGGAGTCGATGCGGATGTCGAGCGTCGTGCCGACGAGCGTGGCCGTCACCAGGGGCGCGAGGACGCGACGCTCCTCGAGCAGCTCCGTCCCCAACCTGGCAGTGCGACGGCCAGTGGGCTTGGAACAGCAACCATGCCGCCGCGCCGCGGCTGCGGCGACAGCCCGCCGTAGCACACGCGTGGGAAATCCGACGAGGCGCCGCTTCATGCGTCGATCTCCTGGCGGGAACCGGCCGCCTCGAAACCCACGTGCCCGGCCATGGGCCCGATGACGTTCAGCGGACCAGCGACCGACAGGAACGTGCGCAGCCCGACCGCCAAACCCCTGGTGGAGGGATATCCTCAGGCTCCGCCTCGGTCAAGCAACCGGCATGCCTGTGCGGCCGCGGGTGCCGACACCCACGACCGCATCCCCCCACGTTAGGGAAATCGTGGGAAGGTCGCCGTCGTCAGAACTGCGCCCTGGTCAGCCGGTTCTGCCGGCCGAAGCGGAGGTTGTAGAGCACGCGGAACTCGCCGTCGAAGTAGCGGTCGAGCCCGGCCGACAGGGGCGTGCAGTAGGCGAACGTCAGTGTCGACCGCTTCCCCCATTCGAAATTGCAACCGATCAGCGCGTTGGTGATCGACAACACACCCGGGTTCTGTCCGAGCACCCAGGTCTGGTACACGACCGGAGGAAAGTCCTCGAACGCCTGGTTGATGTGCAGCTCCATGATCGGCGAGAAGCCGGTGAACCGGGCGCGGTCGTTCTTGTAGATCCAATAGCCGGTCGAGAAGCTCAGATACATGAACGTCGGGTAGAACACGCGCCCCGCATACACGAGTTGGCGGCCGCTGATGCCGACCTGCTGGAGGTTGTTGACGTAGGCGGGATTGCCGTTGACGTCGCGGTCGATCTGAAACAGGACCTGGCTGAAGGCGCGCTCGTCAGGCGCCCAGACGCTGGCGACGAAGGGCATCACGTGGACCGACTCGTTGGCGACGAAGATCTGCTGGAGCGTCTGGCCGAACTGGTTGGTGCCGATGATGTTCGAATTGGCGGCGGTCGGGACCATCGTCTGGATCCCGCCGGTGATCGCCCAGGTCTCCGCCTGCCAGAGGAACGTCTTGAAGATCACCGACATGTTGCCGAACTCGATGTCGCGGTACTGGGTGATCCCCGCCGTCGGCGTCAGCACCTGGTCGGCGGCGAGCGTGGCGGCGAACGGCGTGCGGATCTCCCACGAGGTCGTGCCGTCGAGAAACGTCATCTCGTAGCCGGGCACCCAGCGATTCACGTCGGCGCGGTTCGGGAAGAAGTTGGCGTTGGCGAAGTAGCTGTAGTTGATGTAGACGCGATCGCGCGGGATCGGGCTCATGTTCTCGGTGAGCTTGATGAATCCCACACCGTAGCCCGGCAGAAGGACGGTCGAGTCGACGAGGTAGTTGTAGTACAGGAAGGCGTCCTGGACCGGCACGGTGCCGGCGGCGCTCTTCTCTCCCGGGATCGCACCGGAACTGGCCGCGTCGAACTGCGTGATCGGATTCTGGGAGGCGTACTGCGACGTGCCGATCGCCGGGTCGGTCGCGAAGGCGTTGTCGGCCGCCGCCAGGAAGGTGCCCGGTGACTGCACCGGCGTGATGCCTCCGGAGGCCGCGCCCGCATCGAGGCGCGTCGGCGGAGTGCCGGCGACGGTGCCGAGGCTCTGCGCGGGCAGCGTGAACGTGGGGTACCCGGCGGCGAGTACGTTTTGGACGCTGTTGAACTGCCCTTCGGTAACGGCGAGGATCTGCGCCGGTTGCTGGCCGACGAGGGCATCCCTCCCTGACACCAGGCCCGGCGCCTGGATCGCCAACCGACCGACGCTGATCTTCGACGTCACCGAAGTCGGTGCGTTGCCGTCGCCGACGAAGCTCGGCACGTCGGAGTAGGTCTCGCCGCGCAAGCCGCCCGCCCGCGTGGGCGACTGGCGGCGCGGCTGCCGCAACTGGTCGGCAAGGTTCGGCGCCGGCGCCTCTGGTTGCGGCGCGGTGGCCGCGGCGGGCGGCGTCGGCACGGGAGCAGCGGTGGTCGGCGGCGGCGTCCCTGGCGTGGCCGGGGCCGCTGGAGCGGCCGAGCTCTGTGGCGCGGCCGAGCTTTGCGCACCGGCCGAGCCTTCCGGAGCCGTCGGCGCCGACCCGCCGCCAGGAGGATTACGCAGCGGATTGGCAGCCGACGGTGAAACGTCGGGCAGTGGCGTGACCGGCGGAGTCGCCGGTGGGGCTACCGGGGCCTGGGCACGGACCATGCCAAGCGTCGACGTG
>VGZO01000060.1 GCA_016872555.1 Planctomycetota bacterium | reverse complement strand
GCGGCCCGGTCCGGGCGCGGGAATCGGGCGCCCTCCGCCCCCCGCGGCGACTGTCACGCCATCCCCGGCGGCACGGTGCCGGTGAGCCGGCGGCAGGCCTCGGCATAGGTGGCGGCGGTGCGGGCCACCACCTCGGCGGGCAGCGGCGGCGGCGGGCTCGACTTGTCCCAGCCGCTGGCGGCGAGCCAGTCGCGCACGAACTGCTTGTCGAACGACTCCGGCACCCGCCCCGGCTCGAGCCGATCGGCCGGCCAGAACCGCGAGCTGTCGGGCGTCAGGACCTCGTCGACCAAGAGCAGGTCGCCGTCCGGAGTCAGCCCCCATTCGAACTTCGTGTCGGCGACGACGATCCCGCAGGCCACGGCGTGGGCTGCGCAGCGCCCGTAGACGTCGAGGCTCCGGCGCCGCAGCCGGTCGGCGAGCTCCCCGCCGATTGCCGCCGCCATCGTCGCGAAGGAGACGTTTTCGTCGTGGCCGGTGACGGCTTTCGTCGCCGGGGTGAAGATCGGCTCGGGGAGGCGGTCGCCGGCCGCGAGCCCAGGCGGCAGGGGCACGCCGCACACGCTCCCGCCGGCGCGGTACTCCGCCAGCCCGGACCCGGCCAGCCAGCCGCGCACCACGCACTCGAACGGCACCACCGCCGCGCGCTTCACGAGCATCGTCCGGCCGCGAAGCGGCTCACGGTCGATCCCCGCCGGTAGCCCCATCGCGTCGACGTCGGTGGTGATGAGGTGGTGGGGGATCGGGTCGGTGCCGCGCGACAGGAAGTCGAACCAAAACGCCGAGATCGCCGTGAGCACGCGCCCCTTGCCGGGAATCGGGGTCGGCAGCACCCGGTCGAAGGCGCTGATCCGGTCGGTGCTCACGATCAGCATCCGCTCGCCCCAGGCGTAGCAGTCGCGCACCTTCCCCCGGTGGACGGGGCCGAGGGGGAGATTCGTCGTCTCGAGCGCGGCGGGGCTGGCCATGGGGAGTGTTGTAGCCGATGGGGCGCCGGCTCCGGCCGGGAGAGTCAGCGAAAATCGCGCGACATGCGCGGCAGTGCCGGCTTCGTCGCCGCCACCCCGCGCGGGGCGGCATCCGCCCCGTCGGCCGCCCTCCCCGGCACCGCCGGCTCCAGCCGCGTCGCCAGGAGATGGACCACCGCGCCGCGCCGCTGGATCCGGCCGTGCACCAGGAGCACAGCCGCCCGGCGCGTCGCCGGATCGGCGGCCTCCCACACCGCCGGGCGCACGACGACGTTGGCCGCGCCGGTCTCGTCTTCGACGGTGAGGAAGATCATCCCGCTGGCGGTGGCCGGCCGCTGCCGCACCAGCACGATCCCCGCCACGCACACCCGCCGCCCCTCGGGCGCCGCCGCCGCCAGCGCCGCCGTGACCACGCCGCGCTCCGCCAGCCAGGCCCGCTCGAACGCCAGCGGATGGGCCGCCAGCGACAGACCGACCGCGCGGTAATCGGCGATCACCTCGTCGCGCGCCGCCAGTGCGGGCAGAAACGCCGCCGGGGCGTCGGCCCCGGACAGGCCCGACGCGTGCGGGGCGAATGGCGCCGCCCCGCCGGCCGGCGCGTCGGCTTCGACTTCGTCTTCGTCGGCAGCGCCGAGCCCCGCGAACAGCGGCCGCTCCTCCGGCCGGTCGACCTGCCGCATCGCCTCCCACGCCGCCCGCCGCCGGTCGAGCCCCAGCGACTCGAGCGCCCCCGCACGGGCCAGATGGAGCAGGTGCTCGCGGTCGAGTCTGGCGCGCCTGGCCAATTCGTGGACCAACCGAAACGCCCCCTGGCGCCGGGCCGCCTCGATCCGCCGCCCCGCCTCCTCACCGAGGCCGTGCACCTGCTCGAGCCCCAGCCGGATCGCCGGCCCTGGCTGCCCGCGCCGGGGGAGCCGTTCGAGCCCGGCGTGCCAGCCGCTGGCGTTCACGTCGACCGGCAAGACCGTCACGCCGTGCTGGCGGGCGTCGCGGACCAGTTGCGCCGGCGCGTAGAACCCCATCGGCTGGCTGCCGAGCAGCGCCGCGGTGAACGCGGCCGGATGGTGCCGCTTGAGCCAGGCGGAGACATAGACCAACAGCGCGAAGCTGGCGGCGTGCGACTCGGGGAAGCCGTATTCGCCGAACCCGCGGATCTGGTTGAACACCCGCTCGGCAAACTCCTCCGAGAGGCCGCGGGCGCGCATGCCGTCGACGAGCCGGCGGTGGAACTCGTCGATCACCCCCGGCCGCCGCCAGGCCCCCATCGCGCGCCGCAGTTGGTCGGCCTCGCCGGGGGTAAACCCCGCCGCCACCACCGCCAGGCGCATCGCCTGCTCCTGGAAGAGGGGCACGCCGAGCGTCTTCTCGAGCACCTCGCGGATCGCGTCGCTGGGGTAGTCGACCGGCTCCTCCCCCGCCCGCCGCCGCAGGTAGGGATGGACCATGTCTCCCTGGATCGGCCCGGGGCGCACGATCGCCACCTCGATCACCAAGTCGTAGAAGCAGCGCGGCCGGAGGCGCGGCAGCATGCTCATCTGCGCCCGGCTCTCGATCTGGAACACCCCCACCGTGTCGGCCTGCGAGATCATCTCGTAGACCTCCGGATCCTCCGCCGGCACCGTGGCCAGCGTGAGCTGCGGCCCACCATGCTCCGCCACGAGGTCGAACGCCCGGTGGATCGCCGTGAGCATCCCGAGGGCGAGGCAATCGACCTTGAGGATCCCCAGCTCGTCGAGATCGTTCTTGTCCCACTGCACGACCGTGCGGCCGTCCATCGTCGCCGGCTGGATCGGCACCAGGTCGCACAGCGCCCCGCGCGTCATCACCATCCCGCCGACGTGCTGGCCGAGGTGCCGGGGAAAGCCGACCAGTTGCCCGACGAGCGCGACGAGCCTCCTGCCCGTCGCGCCCGTGGGCGAAAGTCCTGCCTCCGTCAGCCGGGCCGGCAACTGGCCGACGCCGTCTGCCACGTCGAGCACCTCGGCGATCCGCGCCACGCGGTCGAGCGACAGCCCCAGCACCTTGCCCATGTCGCGGACCGCCGACCGGAGGCGGTAGCAGATCACCTCGGCGGTCATCGCCGCCCGCGTCCGTCCGTAGGTGCGGTAGACGTACTGGAGCACCTCCTCGCGGCGCTGGTGTTCGAAGTCGACGTCGATGTCGGGGGCCTCGCGCCGCTCGCGGCTGATGAAGCGTTCGAAGAGCACGTCGAGCCGGGCCGGATCGACCGAGGTGATCCCCAGGCAGTAGCAGATCGCCGAGTTGGCCGCCGAGCCGCGCCCCTGGCAGAGGATGCCGCGGCGCCGGGCGAAGCGCACGATGTCGAAGACGGTGAGGAAATAGGCCTCGTAGCCCAGCTCGGCGACCAGCGCCAGCTCGTGGCCGATGAGCCTGCGGACCTTCTCCGGCACGCCGTCGGGATAGCGCTGCCGCGCCCCCTTCCAGACCATCCGCCCGAGATGCTCCTGCGGCGTCCGCCCCGGCGGCACGACCGACTCGGGGTATTCGTAGCGCAGCTCGTCGAGCGTGAACGTGCAGCGCCCGGCCCATTCCACCGAGCGCGCGACGGCTCCCGGCAGGGGGGCGAAGCGCTCCGCGATCCGCAGGCGCTCGTGGAGGTGGCGCTCGCCGTTGGCGACGAGCCGGCCGCGGATCTCCTCGATCGTCGCGCCGTGGCGCACCGCCGTGAGGGCATGCAGCAGCGGCAGCCGGGCGCGGACATGGCAGCGGACGTCGCCGGCGGCCACCACCGGCACCCGCGCCTGCCGGGCCACCGCGCCATACCAAGCGAGCCGCGCGGCATCGTCTCCCTCGCGGGCCACCTCCGCCAGGCAGCACAGCCGCTCGCCGAACACCTCCCGCCAGCGCCCCACCGCCTCGAGCGCCGCCGGCACGTTCGCCGCGGCGCCATCCCACAGCGCGGCCAGCGGCACGCCGGCCAGCAGCCCCTCGGCATGGGCGGCGACGTCGTCGACCGTGATCCGGCAGGGGACGCCGCCGCCGGTGACGGGGCCGCCGGGGGCCGTGACATCACCGCTGAGGGGATCCACACCATGGCCGCGCGTCAGCAGCCGGCAGAGGTTGGTATAGCCGCGCCGATCGGCCGCCCACACGACCAGCCCGGCCGCCTCGAGCGGCTCGAGCGCCGCCCCGACGACCAGCCGCAGGCTGGCGCCGTCCGCCCGGTCGGCCGCCGCCTGTTTGCAGGCCCCATGGGCGCGCACGATCCCGGCGAGCGTCGCGTGGTCGGTGATCGCCAGCGCCCGGTAGCCGAGCGCGGCGGCCGATTGCACCAGCTCCTCGGGGTGCGACGCCCCCTGGAGAAACGAGAAGTTGCTCCGGCAGTGCAGCTCCGCGTAGTCAGGCTCGATCATCACGCCCCTTTCGCTCCCGGTCGCTCATGCGAACAGCCCGTGCAGGAACCACGCCCCGTCGGGCAGCCGACGGAAAATCCACAACCGCTCCCCCGACTCCACCTCCACGATCCAGTAGTCGCGGCGGACGCACGCCCCGCGCCACCAGGCCGTCTCGATCCGCTCCGCCCCCTGCGCATGGAGCACGCGCTCCCACCGCCCCTGCCGGCGGAGGCGGACGGGCGGACCATCGGGCACCACCGACACCACCTCCAGCCGCCGCGGCCGCGGCACCAGCCACGTGGGGCGGCGCTGGGCGGCAGGCTTCCAGTCCACTCCCGGTGCCGACCGGTGCTCGCGCCGCGCGGCACGGCGCGAGCCGGTCGCCATGCCGTGCGGCCGCTCCCCGGCCGTGCGCGCTGCGCGCGGCCCCCGGTCGCTCGCGCCACCGCCCCGCGCCGGCACCAGCGGCGGCGCCGCCATCCAGCCATGCTCCGGCTGGGCATCGGCGACGATCCGCGGTGCGAACACGGCCCGGCGCCCGAGCCGCCCCGAGAGCCGGTCGAGGAGCATCCCCACCTGCGCCTGCGACGCCTCCGCCGCGCCGTCGAACAGCAGCCGCTGTCTGGCCGTCGTCCGGCCGGCCGCCAGCACCTCCACGGCGACGGCGTCGATCTCCCGGGGCAGGGGGGCGCGTGCCATCCGCAGGCTCACCAGGTCGGTGAGGTGCGCGACCGCCGCCGACGGCCGGTAGAGCCCGACGTCGATCACCGTCGGCCCCTCCGCCATGGCCGCATCGGCGCCGCCGTTCCAGCGCGGCCGTTCGAGGCGCACCTGCAGCGCCGTGATCCCGTGCCCGGCGGCGGCAAGCGGCGCCACGCAGTCGGCGACGAGCCGCTCCACGATCCGCTCGAGGATGTCGCGCGGCATGTCGCGCAGGAGCACCGGTGCCTCCCAGGCATGCCGCGCCTGTGGCAAGGCATCGGCCTCGGGAGGAGCGAGCGGCTCGGCGCGGGCTCCGCTGAATTCCGCCAGCCGCCGCGGCAACGTCGTGCCGAACCGGGCGGCCAGTTCCTTCCGCGGCAGCCGCAGCACGCCGCCGAGCGTGTCGATCCCCAGTTCTGCAAGCCGCTCGAGATCCGACTCGTCGAGCCGCAGGGCGCTGGCCGGCAGCGGCGCGAGGAGCGCAGCCGCCTCCCCGGCAGGCACGACCGCGAAGCGCCGCGACGAGCTGTCTGGCCGTGCTGGCCATGATCCCCGCGAGCTGCTCACGCCACGTGCTCCCGGTGAACCGGGCCCGCCGTCGCCGTTGCCCTCCTGATCGACCGGTCGCGCGACCGCGCTATCGGCCGGTCGGCGGTCGCCGTGGTGCGCTGCGGTGGGCGTTCCCTCCGCCGTGCCGCCACCCCCGCGCCGGCTGCCGGAAACTGCGGCACCGCGGCAGCCGATCTCCGCGAGTCGGTTGGTGTGGTGGGCGGCGGCCCAGGCGGCGGCAGGGGTATCGGCGATCGCCGTGCGGGCATGGAACCCGCGCCCGGACAGCGTCCACACCGCCAGCCGTGCCAGCCGCTCTTCACCGCCGAAAAATCCCGCCGTGCCGCCGACATCCACATGGATGCATTCCGGCTGGAATCCCTGCGACCGGGCTGGCTCGCGCCCGCCGTCGGCGCCGTACTCCACCGCCGCCACCGGTGCGAACCGCCGGCACCAGCGGGCCAGCCCCGCGAGCGCCTCGCGGTCGGCCACCGGATCGTCGGGATCGATCACGGCGCTGCGGCAGGCCTGCACACCGCGGCTGCGGGCCAGCACCTCCATCGCCTCGGCCAGCGCCATCCCCGCCACGATGCCACCGGATTGATCTCGCGCCGCTCCTCGCGGTGCGTCGGGCAGCGGCGGCAGCCACCACGACACCACCGTCATCACCCCCGTGTGCCGCTGTCGGCAGACGAAGAGTGGCGCGGCCCGCCACTGCGGCTGCTCGACGAACCGGCGTTGCACCGGCCAGCGCGGCAGCCAGATCGTCATGAAGCGCGGCACGACACCCGCTCCTTTCCATGCTCCGGCGGATCCTCGCCGGCTCGCGAGCGCTCGTGGGCCCGCTGCCTCTCGGCCGCGTCCGGCTGCCGGCTCTCGGGCGCGGCACCGACCATGCGCCATGCCTGCCGGCCGGCGTCTTGGCTCCAACCTTCTCTTCCCCAGCTCCAACCCTCTTTACCCCAGCCCTCTTTACCCCAGCCCTCTTTACCCCAGCCCTCTTTACCCCAGCCCTCTTTACCCCAGCCCTCTTTACCCCAGCGCATGTCGAGCAGCAGGTCGGCCTGTTGCTCTGCCACCGTCTCGTCACCGCACCAGGGGCCGCCGACAAGCGCGAGGCGCAGCCGGCGGATGGCGAGATCGGTCTGGCGTGCCACTGCAACTCGCCCTGTAGCCGACTCCGCAACGGGCAGCGGCAGTGCGACGGGCTTCACTGCCACGCGGGCTTCGGCCCAGGTCGGATCGCGGCGGGTGTAAGACGGTCTGACGAGCAGCCCCACCGCGCCGGTCGTGCGCGCTGCCAGCTGCCAGCGCCGCAGGGCGGTGGAGTGGACGCGTTCTGGCCAACCGATCACGGCTGCCACGCCGGGGCAGCGGAGGGCCTGATCGATTGCCCAGACTTCGTCGGCCTCTCGCGCCGGCCGGGCGACATACAGGCTGCTCTCCCGGTCGCCGAGCCAGGGCAGCACGGCCGGCGGATGAAACCATCCGCGCCGGTCGACGACGATGATCGCGCCTCCGTCCGACCGTTCCGCGATCCGGCAGGCGATCGCGCAGGCCAGCGCCGTCGCTCCGCCGGCGGGAAGACAACGGCTGCCATCCGCCGAGCCCGATCTCCCGGCCGGTGGAGCGACGGCCTCGCCGCCCCGTTCGATCAGATCGATCCACTCGATCAGTCCGCCGCGTCGCACACCGCCGGCGGGCAGCAACCGATCGAGCGCGGCAAACCCCGTCGGCACCACCTCCCGCCGCCCCGCGGAGTCGTGTCGTTCCTCGCCCGCCCCCTGGCCTACTCCCTGGGAAATTCCCTGAACAACTCCCCGCCCAATTCCCTGGCTGGCCAACCAGCCGGTCAAGTTGGCAAGCCGCTCACTACCCGCCTGGGGCAGTGGGAGGCTGGCCAGTTCCCCACCTGCCAGCTCACCACCTGCCAGTTCCCCACCTGCCAGCTCACCACCTGCCAATCCACCACCTGCCAATCCACCACCTGCCAATCCACCACCTGCCAATCCACCACCTGCCAATCCACCACCTGCCAATCCACCACCTGCGTCTCCCCTGGGCGGTGGCGGCACATATTCGGCGACTGGCATGGCTACATCCCTTGGATATGTACAGTCGTACACTATCCGTCGAGAGTGCCGTCGTCAACGCGCGCACCGGAAAAAATTCCCTGGCCGTCAGACTCCGGCCGACCGCGGCCCCAAGGCCACCCCACGGCCCACCCGCGACGCCGCGACGCCACGACGCCACGACGCCACGACGCCACGACGCCACGACGTTTCCCCGAGCCCTGCCATGGCGAAGCCCCGAACCCGATCATCCCCTGGCCGGCGAAGCCCTGAACCCGATCGTCCCCTGGCCGGCGAAGCCCTGAACCCGATCGTCCCCTGGCCGGCGAAGCCCTGAACCCGATCATCCCCTGGCCGGCGAAGCCCCGAATCCGATCATCCCAGGGACCCGCGAAGCCCCTCCGCCGTCGCCCTCGCATCGGCCCGTCGCAACCTCGTGCGGGTCGATGCGAGGGCAGAGGCGCGAGGGGCGTACCCCTCTGCAGAGCCCGAGCTGAGGCTTGGAGGCTTGCAGGCTTGGAGGCTTGCAGGCTTGCAGGCTTGCAGGCTTGCAGGCTTGGACATCGCAGCGGAGCAGGGCACCCCGCCGCGTACACTGCCGCTGCCCCCTCTCCCCAAACCCTCTCCCCACCATGCCCCCCCGCGCCCCGTGCCTCCTCGCCCTCTGCCTCCTCCTGCTCCCCGCCGTCCGCACCCGCGGCGACCAGCCCCCGTCCTGGTTCGACGCTGACACCAGCGCCCTCGTCCGCGCCCGGCTCGACATCTCCGACCGCCACTACCGTCAGATCGAACCGGCTCTCGCCCACCTCGCCACCGTCCACGCCGAGCGCTTCGCCGCGCTCGACGCCACCGCGCGCACCGACAAGCTCGCCGCCCTGGCCGCGTTCATCGATCGCCTCCGCGACGCCCATGCCGACGACGTCGTGATCGGCACGGGCCGGCGGATCATCGGCCTGCTCGATCCCGATCCGGGGCTCACCCCGAAGGAGGTCACGGCCCTGGCCGACGCCTATGGCGCCAGCGCCACCGTCCTCAAGCGCACCGGCAGCGAGCCGCTCGCCGCGGTCGCCGATTCCTTCCTCGCGGCGCTCGAAGCCGCCGCGGCAGCGCCTCTCCCGACGACGATCATCGTCCTCGGCCATGGCCTGCCCGACGAGATCCAGAGCTATTCGATCCCGGTGGAGCGCGTCGCCGCGGCGCTCGTCGCAGGCGCGACGAAGCGCGCCGCCGCTGCCGCCCCCTCGAGCCCGCTCGACCTCGGCCACGTGGTGATCATCTGCGACGACTGCTACAGCGCCGACTTCCTCACCAACCTCGGCGCCGCGCTCGAGCGCCTCGCGACCGCCGCGGGCCGATCGGTCGCGGCTCTCCCGACCTGCATCGCCGGCACCTCGTATGGCCGGGTCGGCCGGGCCGACGTGGCGGCGGCGTTCGTGCCCCATTTCTGGAAGGACGTGATCGAGCTGTATTACGTCCGCCGCCCCTGGCCCGACGCCGTCACGCTCGCCGGCTTCTTCGACGCGGTCGACAACATGATGTATGGCTACGGCCGGGCGCCGATCGTGGAGGAGGGGCGTGTCGTCGGCTATCGGCTGGTCGATCCCGACGCGGTCCAGGACCCGGTCGTGTTCGTCTCGCTGTCGATCGACGAGCTGGCCGAACTGCGCCGGCTCCTCGATCTCCCGGCCGATGCGGCGTTGGCGCGCCTCCTCGACATCGGCTGACGCTGCCCCCCGGAGCCTGCCATGCGCCTCGCCGCCGCCGCGGCCGAAAACGAACTGCCTAGCCAGTCATTCACATCGCCAGCCGGGGCGACTGCCGCGCGCTGCCATCGGCAGACTGCGTGTACGACGAACTAGACCGTCCACTCGCGCGAACTGCTCCGGGTCGAGATGAAGTTGCGTTCGTGGTCGAGCCGGAACGTACCCGTCGACACTTCAAGGAGCAGATCTCCCTGGCCCCCCTCGGCTTCCTCGAAGCCATCCGGCAGAAACTCTGCGAGCACATCCCGGACATGACTTGTGAGGAACGGGTCGGCCTGCTCGACGTCGATCGGTGCGCCTGCCTGGTCGATGAAACCGAGCATGTCGATGCCCCCCTTGCCCTGATAGCCCGAGTAGTCGGCTTGGACGAGCGCAACGCCGAGCGCGGCAAGCCGCGGCAGGAGCTCGCTGCGAATTTCGTGAGCAAGCTCCGCGGGAACCTTCTGGCGGATTGGCATGGGGCATGACCTCGAAGGAAAGACGGCGGAATCGCCCGGGGCAGTCAAAGAAGTGTACATATATACACTTATTGAACAACCGCCCGCGGAACACATCCCGGGCGGCGATAGGGCCGCAACCCTCGACAGACCTGCGAGGCGACCTCGGCTCACTCGCCCCGTGGCCCGATCACGCCGCGGAGCCATTCCCGGGCCCGGGCGCGCTCGGGGAGGTCGCGGAGCACCCACGCGGCCGAGTGGTTGGCAAACGGGATCGGCACCAGCGTGAACGCGCCCGGAGGGGCCGCGGCCACCGCTCCACGGCACTGCATGCCCGTGCTCCCACTGCGGCCCGCACCGCTGGCGCGGTGCCTCGACGACCGCGACGCCGCCGCGCGGCCGATCAGGCCTTGTAGAGGTCGCGGTTGGTGTCGGGCACGACGCCTTCGGGGGTCTCGTCGCTGGCGATGTCGAACCACTCCGGCTGAAACTCGATCCGCGCCCGCGTGCTCGGGTTGGCCAGCGCGATGTTGCTCGTCAGCGCGATCACCGCGTCGGCGATCGCCACCTCCGGCTTGCAGCGCGGCTGGTTGGCCGGGTCGGGATTGCGGACGCACCACGCCCAGTGCTCGAGCTCCTCGGTGTAGCCGCGCGACGGCGGACCGGAGTCGCCACCGCCACCCCCCTTGGCACCCGCCGCGTAGCTCCCGCCGCTCTCGGTGGTGTCGAGCGTCGGCGTGCCGTCCTTGGCCTTGGCGACGGTGACACGGGTGTCTTTCGCCGAGCCCTTGTAGAGCATCACTTCCTGCTCGCGCTCCAGCACCAGCGTGCCCTTGGTGCCCATCACCACCTCGCCATACTCGCCGAAGCCGTTGCCGTTGATCGACGAGTAGGTGACGACGATCTTCTTGTTGGCATCGGCGACCTTGCCGTCGGCGTCGAAGTAGCCCGGGGCCGGGTACTCGAACATGCAGTAGACGTGGTCGTCGATCTCGCGGTCGGCCGGGAAGATGCTACGGTTGCCGACGGCCGTGACCGACAGCGGCTTGACCTTCTTCCCCTCGCCGTGCATCGCCGACACGAAGATCCCGGCGGCGTCGAGCTGGTGGCTGCCGAGCTCGGCCATCAGGCCGCCGCCGGTGCGGTTCCACAGCCGCCAGCGGATCAGCTCTTCCAGCGGCGTCCGCGTCGACCCGTCGCCGAGCTTGGCCTCGGAGTAGCCGTACTTCGTCGCGTCGAGGTCGCGGTCGAGGATCTGGGCCTCGGCCTGGGCGATCCTCTTCTGCAGGCTGTCGATGTCGGATGGCTTGGCCGACTCGAGCTCCTTCTTCCACGCGGCGAGCTTCTTGAGCGACGCCTCGTCGCCCGGCATCGGCGGCTTCCAGGAATCGTTGCCGGGGAGGTTGCCGCGGTGCCACTGGGCGCGGATCGAGTGGAGGTCGCCGAGCAGCTTCGCCTTGCCGATCGTGTGGACGGCGTTGTCGTAGAGGATGCTGTAGTGGCGCTGGTGGCCGGTGGCGAGGAGCTTGCCCGTCTCGCGGGCCACGCGCCCCATCTCCTTGCACTCGTGGACCGAGTGCCCCATCAGCTTCTCGGTGAGCACGTGCTTGCCGGCGCGCATCGCCTTGATCGCGGCCGGGGCGTGGAGGTGCAGCGGCAGGGCGATGACGACAGCCTCGACGTCGGGATCGGCGAGGAGCTCTTCGTAGGCGCCGTAGACCTTGACGTGCTTGCGCGCCTCGTCCTCGCTCGACCACTTGTATTTCGCCATCAGGCCCGGCCGCGCCGCCAGGGCGCTGGGGCTCGAGACGTCGCCGTGGAAGGCGCGGAAGACGTTGTAGGGACGGATGTCGGCGATCGCCACGACCTGCATGAAGTCGGGGGTGTGGGCCCCGAGAAGCACGCTCCCCTCGTCGCCGGTGCCGAGGACACCGATCCGCAGCGGGTTGCCGACGGTGGCGCCGTAGCCGAAATAGATCGAGCCGAGCCCGGCGCCGCTGGCGATCCCCGCGGCCACGGCACCGCCGAGGAAGTCGCGCCGCGTGACGGCGATGGCGTCGTTGAAGTTGTCCTTGCCGATCGCTTTCTGGCTTTCCGACAGGTTCATCGTCGCGCGTCTCCGGAAGTGCCGGCCCGGCAGCCCGACCACGGGCACCAGGCCTTGAGGTAATAGTCGAGTCCGCTCCATCCACCGACAGGCAGGGTGGCGAGGGCCAAAAGCGCCGCAGCCTCCACCCATTGATCATAGGTCGGTTGGGCCCCGGGCACCCAGAAGGGCTGCGAGGCGATCACGCTGGCGAGGAAGAACACGCCCCCCATGGCGTTGAATTTCACGAGGAATCCCACGATCAGGCAGGCCCCGATCGTGAGCAGTGACCAGCCGACGAACCGGTCGGCCTGCCACAGCCGCGACGGCTCGCGGGCGGCGGCGACCTTGGCGACGTCGGCCGCCGGGAGGGCGGCATCCCAGGTGGCCTCGAGCTTCTTGCCGAGCGCCTCGACCTCGTTCATCCACCCCGTCGCCTTGCCGCCGAGCTCGCGCTTCTTCTTGGCGAGGCGCTCGCGGGCGAACGGGATCTCCCGGGCCCCCGGGGCCTGCTCCATCGCCGTCAAGCGCGCGACCTCGAGGCGGTAGTCGGCGAGGTCGGGCTCGATCCCCTCGAGGTAGCCGTCGAGCTCGGCGACGGCCGCCTCGCGGGCCGCGGTCATCCCCGCCTGGCGATCGGTGGGCAGCACCCTGGCGCGGGCTGCTTCGAGGCGCTTCCAGCCGGCGACGACGCTCTCCTTCCACGCCGCCGTGGCAGCGGCCGCCGAGCGGCCGTCGGCGGCGCCGAGCGTGCCGGTCCAATCGCCGGTCTGCGGCAGATCGCGTCGGAACCAATCCCCCCACGGTCCGACGGCCGCGCGCCGGAAGCCCGCGCTCGACCACTGCGGGTCGCGGAGGTGATGGAACCCTTCGAGGAAGAAATGGAGGCCGACGACGATCCGGAGGAACGCCAGGGCCGCGATCGCCAGCCAGGTGGACCGCATGAACGTGCCAACGCCTCCCGCGCGACTGCCGCTCGACATGCCGCCCGGCCCACGCCCGACAGGCCGGCCAGGCACGCCACCCGGGGTGGATCACGCGGCCGTAAACGTCAATTGAACCATGATTCGGCGTCAGGGCAAGCTCAGGCCGCCGCCGGAAAGGGGGGTCGAACGCTGCCGCGGGCGAGGTTGGCGGCGGCGGCAGGGTGTGCGAGAACCGTCCGCCGCCGCGGCGGCACGTGTCGCGGCGATCGACGAACCGAGGGCTTTCGATGCGCATCGTGCTCTGCTATCCGGTGGAACCGCACCACCTCCGCCAGATCGCCGCGGCGGCGCCCGGGGCCGAAATCGTCGATGCCGGGCAGGAGCACGTCGCCGCCGAGCTCCCCGCGGCCGACGTCTTCTGCGGCCATGCCAAGGTGCCGGTCCCCTGGGACGACGTCGTCCGCACCGGCCGGCTGCGCTGGATCCAGTCGAGCGCCGCCGGCCTCGACCACTGCCTGGTGCCCTCGGTCGTCGAGTCGGGGATCCTCGTCAGCAGCGCGTCGGGAGTGCTCGCCGACCAGGTGGCCGAGCACACCGTCGGCCTGGCGATCGCCTGCACCCGCCGCCTGCCGCTGTTCCTCGACCAGCAGCGCGCCCGCGACTTCACGCGCCGGCCGACGCGCGATCTCACCGGCGCCGCGGTCGGGATCGTCGGCCTGGGGGGCAACGGTCGGCGCCTCGCCGAGGTCCTCGCGCCGTTCAAGGTGCGGATCCTCGCCACCGACCACTACCCGGTGCGGCGCCCGCCGCAGGTCGAGTTCCTCGGCCCCCCCGACAGCCTGCCGCGGCTCCTCGAGGCGGCCGACGTCCTGTTCCTCGCCTGCCCGCTGACCGCCGCGACGACGAACCTCATCGACGCCACGGCGCTGTCGCGGCTGCGGCGCGGCGCGATCCTCGTCAACACCGCCCGCGGTGCGGTGGTCGACGAGCGCGCCCTGGTCGCCGCCCTGGAGAGCGGCCATCTCGACTCGGCGGCCCTCGACGTCACCCCCGACGAGCCGCCGCACCCCGACAGCCCGCTGTGGACGGCCCCCCGGCTGATCATCACGCCGCACGTCGGCGGCCAGGCGGCCTGGCGGATCGATGCCATGACCGACTTTTTCTGCGATAATCTCCGGCGGTACCTCCGGGGGGAGGAGGTCCGCAACCTCGTCGACAAACGGCTCGGCTTTCCACCGCCGCCCGCAGAGGCGCTTTCCCGTGCCTCGGCGACGGCGGCGGCACCGCGCGGCGACACGTGATCCACCGAGGGGCAGCCCGGCCCGGACGCCCGACCATGACCACCACGATTTTCCAGGAGGGACGGCCGACGATCACGCTCGCCGGGAGCAGCACCACGCGCTGCCCGGACGAGCTGCTCTCCCGCTACGGCGAGGTGATCTCGGTCGGCCGGCTCAACTGGACCGAATACCACCACCTCATCCGCCGCCTCGGCGCCGGCGGGCAGGGGGTGGTGTTCCTCACCACCCGCAAGGGGACCGACAACTTCACCCTCCCGGTGGCGCTGAAGATCTTTTCGCCCGAGCGCTACGAGACCGAGGCGGCGTACGACGAGGCGATGGCGCGGATCGCCACCGTCTCGGCCCGCGTCGCCCTGATCCAGCAAGACAACCTCCTCGACGTCCACAACTTCGTCGAGCAGCGACGGATCCGGATCATGGAGATGGAGTGGGTCGACGGGTTCGACCTCTCCTGCCTGCTCGCCCCCGGGTTCCTCGAACGGACCCGGGCGGGCGTCGACGAGGAACGCTGGCGGTCGCTCAACAACGTGATCGTGACGCCGGGCCCGGAGCAGTCGCGGCTCAAGCCGGGGGTGGCGATCTCGATCGTCCGCGAGTGCCTCGCGGGCTTGGCGGCGCTCCACCGCGACGCCGTCGTCCACGGCGACATCAAGAGCTCCAACATCATGGTCAAGCGGACCGGCAACGCGAAGATCATCGACATCGGCTCGGCGGTGGCCCTCGACGACATTCCCCCCAACCGCACCTGCACACCGGCCTACGCGGCGCCCGAGGTGCTCGAGGGGCGCGAGATCACCCCGCGCTCCGACCTCGCCAGCCTCGGCTACGTGCTCGTCGAGATGCTCTCGGGCCGGCCGCCGTTCGCCGGGCTCGATTCCTACCGCGACCTGCTCGAGGCGAAGCGGTCGCTCGTCCACCGGCTGCCGAACCTGCTCCCGTCGGAGGTGGCCTGCAACGAGCTGTTGATGGGATTCCTCCGCCGCCTCATCGCCCCCGACCCGAACCGGCGCTTTCCCGGCGCCGAGGATGCCGACCTGGCGAAGGAGGGGGCGGCCAGCTTCCACCGCCAGCTGATCGTCGGCGGTCTGGCGAGCGAATACGAAAACGACATCCGCGCCTGGCTCGAACCGCTCGAGTGAGCGCTCGGCGAGCCGGCGAACTGAAGTCAGGCGGTCATCGTCAGGCGACGATCGACCGCGGCCGGCGGAGCAAGAGCCGGCGAGAAAAGCGAGGGTGACGGGACTCGAACCCGCGGCCTCCAACGTGACAGGCTGGCGCTCTAACCAACTGAGCTACACCCCCAAACCACGGCAGACCGATCTGCCGCTGGGCGTTTGCCCCGCGGAAAAGAGTATACCGAGCGACTGCCGCGCAGGGAAACCCTCGGCCACGGCGCACGGGGCCGGCGAAAAAGCGGTCGCCCATCGGTCCCGGCGCTTCACATCACGCCGCGCGACGGGTCGAAGCCCTTGATCCGCGCCGTGGCGAAGTCTTTCTCGGCGAGGTCGTGGTTTCCCATCCGGCTGTGAATCAGGCCGCGGTGCTGGTGCATCACCGCCAGCCCCTGTTCGATTTCCCGCAGCCGCAGCCTCGCCTCGATCACCGAGACGCCGCCCCGGCCCGCCGCCAGCCGCATCCTCTGCCGCTCGGCGAGTTGCCTGGCCAGCGCCTCCTCCATCTGCTCAAGGGCCTCGTCGTCGCGGCCGAGGAGGTGGAGGACGAAGCCCCGGGTGTCGAGGATGTCGGCCGAGACCGCCGGGCCCTCGAGCCCGATCGCCTCGTCGATGTCGACCAGGGCCTCGGGCAGTTCGGTGCCGGCCAGCGCCCGCAGGTAGGCGATGTGGTTGAGGGAGACGGGATCGCGCCGGCTGCCGACCACCCTGCGGGCGGTCGCCAGGGCCTCGGTGTAGTTGCCGCGGACGACCTCGGCCAGGCCGAGGATTCGGAGCGGCGCCGTTCGCAGCGGCGCTGCCGCTTCGGCGCGCCGGGCGTCGTCGACGGCGCCGGCGGCATCGCCGGCATGGAGGCGCAGCCACGCCCGCCGGCAGAGCAACTGCTGGTCTTCCGTGCCGTGCCAGGCGATCGCCCGATCGATCTCGACGAGAGCCGTCGCGAGGTCGTCGTCGGCCTCGAACTCGAGCGACCGCTCCCACGACCACTCGACGATCAGTGGGCCGATCGTCGACAGCAGCGACGGCCCGAACAGCGCCGGGACGACCCCGAACAGCAGCATGATGGCGATCAGCGACCTCTTGATCCCGCCCGAGCGGCGGCCCGACGCGGGGTTGGCCGTCGCGCGATCGCCGGCCGGAGCGAGGTCAAGCGCCGTCGTCCGCCGGTGCCGGCCGCCGTCGGCGGTCCAGGCGGGGAAGCCGCCGTCGTCCTGCGTGGGGGGCTCGAAGCGGGCGGGAATCGGGAAACCGTCGCGGTCGTACTGCATGCCGGCAACGTCCTCGGGGCCTGGAAGCGACCTGGCGGCGGAAGTCAGCGTCATGGTAGCCCCCTTCTACGGCCGACGACAATTGACGGGCGCCTAGGGGAGGCCGTAAGGTTTTCGTGGAGGACCATCGATGCCGCTGTTCGAGATCGAAACCGAGGCCCACATCATCATCTCGTGGGCGCCGGACGAGGCGACGGCTTCGGCGGTGGTCGAGGAGGCCTACCCCGGTGAGCGGGTCCTCCGGCTGACGCGACGGCCGCGTGACACCTGGGTCATCTCGAAGTCGGCGCTCGGCCTGTCGCCGACCCGTGAGCGGCCCTGCCACACCGCCCGCGAATGCCTGTCGCGTGCGTCCGGCGACAAGGTCCACGCCATCCGGCTCTACATGCACGAGACCGGCGACGACCTCGACCGCGCCCGCAAGGTGATCGAGTCGACCATGGTCATGGGCTGGTAGGGGGGCTCTCGGCCTCCCGGTCCGCCGCCGGCGCTTCGCCGCGGTTCGGCTCCGGCGTGCCTTCCTCCGGGCCGAGGAGCCGAAACGCCACCAGCGCCGAAGGCAGGCCCCCGCCGCCGTCGTCGGTGACACCGAGCAGCAGCCGCCCCGGGTGGAGCGGCGGGCCGAGGCACAGCCCCTCGAGGTTGGCGTGCACCGTTCCCACCCACAGCGGGACCGGGGCGACCTGGGCGTCGGGATGCCGGTCGAGATCGCGGTCGATCGCGGCCACGTCGGGGGCGGTGGTCGTATCGACGAGCGTGATGCGGTTGGAAAACGGCGGCAAGCCGGGGCAGCCGGCCCGTTCGAGGACGAGCAGGCGGCCCGAGCCGAGGGCCACCAGCGCCACGACCCCCGAGTGGACGGCGATTCCCGAGACGCCGACGAACCGGTGTGGCGGGGCGACCGGATAGGCCGTCTGGGCCGCCTGCCGAGCGGGCTCCGCCGGCACGGCGATCGGCATCTTCACGATCCGCACGACGGTTCCGGAGTCGGCGGTGGGCGCCGGACCATCGGTCTCGAGGGCCTCCTCGTTGGCCGCCCAGACGTGCACGCCGTCCGGGTCGGCCGCCACCGCCTCGACACCGCGGTTGGGGCGGCGCCGGCGGAACACGGCCGGCAGCCGCAGGCCCCCGTCGAGGGCCGGCGTCGGCCAGTGGCAGGAGCGCACCGCCGGCGTGTCCTCCTCGCCGATGAACAGCCGCCTGACGACTGCATCGTCGGCCGCGTCCTCGGCCGGCGGCGGCCAGGCGGCGAGGTCCTCGTAGTCGTGGCTCGCGCCGAGCGGCAGCGCCTCGACCACCGGCGGCGCGCGGGATTCACCCGACGGTCCGAACGCCACCGTCACGCGCACGAGCGCAGGCGCGTTGTCCATCACGGCGGCATAGCGGTCGCCGCCGAGCCAGGTGATGCCGCTCACGCCACTGACCGCCACCTCGCTGCCGTCGGAAGCGCGTGCGGTGCGCGGGAGATCGACGAGGGGCCCGAGCCGTTCGACCCGCCACCCGGCCCGGTCGAGAACCAGGCGACCGGCAACATGACCGGCGACGTCGTCGGCCGTGCACACGCTGGTGCCGCCGAAGAGACCAGGGAAGAGACCAAACAAGAACAGCACGACCAGCACGCCAAGGAAGCACCGCGCGCCCAGCAAGCCCAGCAAGCACCGCGTGCACCGCGTCCGCGACCGGCTGTGCCCACACATGCGCCCGCTCCAGACGTCAACCCGCCGCCCTCGCCGCATCACCGGCAGGCGGGACCACGGTCGTCGGCAGAGCCCCGCCAATCGCTGCATCGCCCGATTGTCGCGCACGCATGTCGCGAAGGCGACCACGCCCCCGACCGAATCTGCAGCCAGGGCGCGCCGTGTTTCCCGGAACCAGGGACCCGCGAAGCCCCTCCGCCGTCGCCCTCGCATCGGCCCGTCGCCCCGTGCTGCGGGTCGATGCGAGGGCAGAGGCGCGGGGGGCTTCCCCCTCTGTCGAGCCCGAGCGAGGCTTCGTTGTGGCAGCGCCAGTCCGATGCCAGGGCCCGGCCCACCGCCCCGCCGTCACTCGTCGCGCGGCGGCGTTGATTCCAGCCCGTACGCAGCCGAGCGGACGTCGGCGGGCGCAGCGGCGTCGGCGAGGTTCACCCGGCCGGGCTGGTAGCTCGACGTGCCCCCGGGCCGATAGCCGGGGTCGGGGCGGCGGATGCCGCGGAGCGGATCGGTGCCGCTGGCCGGAAGCCCGGGCGGGGGACCGGTCGGAACCGCCGCCGGAGCGACGGCCGGTTCGGGCACCCCCGGGGCTGCCGCAGGTGCCATCGCCGGCACGCTGCTCGGCGCCGGCGTGAAGGCCTCCGGTGCGGGAGACGCACCCGGTGAGCCACCGAACCGGCTCCCGGTCGTGGCGGCATAACGCGACCCGGGGTGCGAATCGGCGACGGTGCCTGCCGCCACGGCGCCTGCGACCGCGCCTTCCGGAGCGGCAGCCGCCGCGGCGCCGGCGAAGCTTCCCGGAAGCGTTTCGGTCGCGGCCGGCGATACGGGAGCAGGGCTGGCAGCCGGCGGCACGGGGGATGTCCAGCGCGACGCGGTGTCCACCGGCGGGGATGCCGGCCTCGCCGGCTCGTAGCCGGCGGTTTCTGGAAATGCGTTCGAGGGGGCAGCCGGGGCCGGGCTCACCGGTGCTGCGGCGGGGAGCATCGCGTAGGGGCCGACCTGCGTCGCATTCCCCGCCGCCGATGGCGCGGCCGCTGCGGAGGCGGGCTTGGCATCGACAAAGGCCGGCGCCGCGGGAGCGGGGGCGGGCGGAGTCGCGCCGTAGGTCACCGCCTGGGACGTGGCGGGGCTGGCCGGAGCCGTCTCGGCCAATTCGTACGAGGCCGGGGTCCCCGTGGTCGGGTAGGGAGCGGTGACGGCCGACGGCTTGACCGGGTCGGGTTGACCGTCCTTGGAGGCAAACGTCGAGAGGCCCTTCGTGCCGCCGAACGACCACCACCGGTTGCCCGACATCGCCCCCGCGCCACTGCGGCAACCGGAGGCCGTTCCGAGCAGGAGCAGCGCCAGCACGGCGCCCGGCAGTGCCAGGTGCTCGCGAAGGGTGTGGACCACCGCGACGTGACCGCGTGCCGAACGACCGCCGCGATCCGGGACCCGACTCGCGCTCATGATCCTGCTCCCGCGTCCGAGGGGTGCCTGAACGACACGCCGCTGCGGATGGGGAGATAGGACGGCCCGGGCTCCGACGTCAACGTCAGTCGGAGCCCTGAAACCTGCTTTGTCGGCGAACGCATGACAGCCCGTGGAAACGTGTTCGGGCGCCGGATGCGGCCGACGGCGACCCGGGAAACCCTCGGCGTTTCCCGCGGTCGCCACAGTGGACAAAGGCCAGGGAGGGCTTTGTCCACGTGAAGTCAGTTCGGCCGCCGGATGCGGCCGACGGCGA
>VGZO01000059.1 GCA_016872555.1 Planctomycetota bacterium | reverse complement strand
CCGCAACCTGCCACCGCCATCGAGGAGCCGGCGGCGAAGGCCGCCGTACATACAGCTCAGGCCGCCCCCAAACCGCAACCAGCCACCGCCATCGAGGAGCCGGCGGCGCAGGCCGCCGTACAACTGGTCCAGATCGAGGAGTTATGGCGCTCGTTCGGCCCGGTCATCGCGGTCCGGGATCTCTCGTTCTCGATCCCGCGCGGTGCCGTCGTCGGGTTCATCGGCGCCAACGGCGCCGGCAAGACGACGACGATGCGCGTGCTGGCGACGCTCGACGAGCCGACGAGTGGCACCGTCCGCGTGGCCGGCTACGACGTCACCGAGCGCCCGGCCGAGGTCCGCCAACTGGTCGGCTGGATGCCCGACCATCTCGGCACCTACGCCAGCATGACGGTCTTCGAATACCTCGACTTCTTCGCCCGCGCCTACGGCTTGGATGCCGCGCGCCGGCGCGACCGCGTCGAGGAGGTGATGTCGTTCGCCGATCTCGACATCCTCGCCGACCGGCAGATGGCGAAGCTCAGCAAGGGGATGTCGCAGCGGCTGTGCTTCGGGCGGATGCTGATCCCCGATCCCGAATTCATGATCCTCGACGAGCCCGCCGCCGGCCTCGATCCCAAGGCGCGGCTGGAATTCAAGAACCTCGTGCGGATCCTCGCCAACCGCGGCAAGACGCTGCTGATCTCCAGCCACATCCTCAGCGAGCTGGGGGAGATGTGCGATCACATCGTGTTCATCGACAAGGGGCGGATGGTGTTCGAGGGGCGGGCCGACGAGCTGCGCAACGGCGCGACTGCGGAGGGCACGGCGACCGACGTCGAGGTGACGGTGGCGGGCGGAACCGGGGCGCTGCGCGACTGGATCGGCACCCGGCAGGGGTGGTCGATCGTCGCCGAGCGGCCCCGGGGAGCGCTCGTCCGCTGTCCTGCGACCGACGAGGCCGGCCTGGCGGCAACGCTGCGGCAATTGGTGATCGCCGGGATCGACGTGGTCGAGTTCCGGCGCGAGCAGCGCCGGCTCGAGGAGGCGTTCGTCGACTTGGTCAAGCGGCTCGAGTGAGGAGCAGGTGATGGCGACCACCGCGGCCGGCGCGCCGGCCTCCGCGAAACCGTCCCCGGGCCGGTGGCATGGCGACGACCTGCCGTCGTGGCTGTCGCCGATGCTCGTCAAGGAGCTGCGGCAGGGGTTGCAGTCCGGGGCGTTCTCGATGACGTTCACGGCGCTGCAGGGGGGCCTGGCGCTGCTCATGACGGTGTGGATCGTCACGGCGGCCGAGAGCGGGGCCGGGCAGTTCTTCCGCGGGCTGTTCTGGTTCCTGTTCACGGTCAGCAGCACCATGATCTTGCCGCTCCGCGGCCTGCTGGCGATCCGCAGCGAGGAGGTCGGCCAGACATTCGACCTGCTGCGCCTCACGCGGCTGGGGAGCACGCAGATCGTCGTCGGGAAGTGGATCGCGATCATGGCGCAGGTCGTCCTGGTCGCGATCGCGGTGCTGCCCTACGTCGTCCTCCAATACTTCCTCGGCGGGTACGGGGTGATCGGCGACATGACGGCGATCGGCTGCCTCGTGGTGGTCGCCGGGCTGGTCACGGCGGCCGCCCTGATGGCGTCGACCCAGCCACCCGCGATCCGTGGGCTCGTCATTTCGCTCGGATCCATCGTGCTGTCTTGGGGAGTGCCCGTGATCGGCATGAGTGGCGGTTTTCTGCCCTCGATGACCCCCGGTGGCCTCGGGCTGCTGGCACTGGCGACGGCTCCGCTGACGGTCGTGCTCCTCGAATACGCGATCGCCGCGATCGCCCCGCGGGCGGAGAACCACGCGGTGCGCAAACGGCTGCTGGCGCTGGGGCTCGTCGGGATCGCATTCCTGGCCTGGTGGGGCATCGTGCTCCTCGGCGGCTCGGCGATCGCGCTTTCGACCTGGAACGAGCTCGTGTGGCCCGCGTTTTCCGCCTGGGTGATCGTCGCCTTGGTGGGCGTCGGCGAGACGCTCGGCGATCCGGTGCCGCTCCGCGCGATCCACGAGCCGTTTGCCCGGTTTCCCGCGCTGGCGATGCTGTTGACCCCCGGCTGGGCCACCGGCACGCTGTTCTTGTTGCTGCTCGGAGCGCTGTTCCTGGTCTTCGCCCAGGCGTTCGCCGCCCAGCTCGGCGGCGACGCGCGGATCACGATCCCGGCCTACTCGCCGATCGTCCTCGCGGCGGTGCTGTTTCCGATCCCGTTCACGCGCTTGTTTGCCACGCCCCGCCTCCGCGCGGTGATCTACGGTTTGGTGTCGTTGATGACGATCCTGCCGGTGCTCTATCTGTGGCAGACCAACCGGTTCCGTCCCAGCCTCACCCTCCAGGTCCTCGAGTTCGTCGCGCTGCTCTTCCCGTGGCCGAGCCTGATGATGATCGGCGACCCACGGGTCAACCCTGGACTCGGCTACGTGGAGGGGCTGTTTCCGATCATCACCACCCTCCTTGTCTGGCTGCCGCTCCTGCCGGCATGGCGCGCCGAATTGCTGCGCGCCTGGCAGAGAGCCGCAGCCTGCCGCACGGCGCGCGGCAGCGCCGCGCCGAGGACCGCACCATGAACCACACGGCGATCCACTCGCGGATGCGGCACCTGGCGGGGATCGCCCGGCTCCCGCTGTCGCGCGGGCGGTGGAGCGGCACCGCCGGGATCCAGGCGGGCAAGGGAACCGGCAGTTCGATCGAATTCCAGGACCAGCGCGCCTACCTGCCCGGCGACGACCCCCGGCACATCAATTGGCTCGCTTCGGCGCGGAGCGGCACCCCGACGATGAAGCTGTATCGCTCCGAGGTCGCCCCCCGCGTCGATCTGGTCGTCGACCTCAGTCAGTCGATGTTCGTCGACGAGGCGAAGGCAGCGCGGACCTGGGAGCTGGTCTACTTCGCGCTGGAAAGCGCGCTGCGGCAGGGGGGCCACCTGCGGATCTTCGCCCTCCTGCGCCGCGCCGACACCGCTCCCGTCGAGGTCGAGGTGGCCGCGGCGCTGGCCCACGACTGGCCCGCCACGGTGCCGGCGGCGCCCGGTCTGCTCGCCGATTCGCTCGAGCGAGTGCCGCTGCGGTCGGGGTCGCTGCGCGTGTTCGTCGGCGATCTGCTCGACCCCTCGCCGCCGCCGGCGACCGTCGCCCGCCTCGCCGCCCATGCCGGGCAGACGCTGCTGCTGGTGCCGGTGGCGCGCGCCGAGCGGGCGCCCGACTGGCCCGACGCGGTCGAGTTCGAAGACTGCGAGACCGGCCGGCGCCGCCGGCAAGTCGTCGACGATGCCATCCGCGCGCGCTACGCGGCCGCCTACGAGCGCCACTTCGCCCAGTGGCGCGAGGCGGCGGCACGGCGCGGCGCGGGGATGGCGCGGGTCTTCGCCGAGGGGGAGCTGCTGGCGGCCCTCCGCGGCGAGGCCCTCGCGCAGGGCGTCGTCGACATCACCTGACACGGCGGAGCCTCGATGGGCCTGTTTCTCGCCAACCCCTGGGGTCTGCTCGCCCTCGGTGCGATCCCGGCGTTGCTCGTGATCCACGCGCTGCGGCAGCGCTCGCGCACGATCCGCACCAGCACGCTGTTTCTCATCGAGCACGCGGGGCTGCCGCCCGACGGCGGCCTCCGCCTCGAGCGCCTGATCGGCTCGGTGCCGCTGCTGCTCCAGCTCCTCGCCGCCCTGGCGCTGGTGTGGCTGCTCGCCGAGCCGCGGTGGGTCACCCGGAAGCCGCGGCAGACCGTGGCCGTGGTCCTCGACAGCTCGGCGTCGCTGGCGGCGTTTCGCGAGCCGACGCGCCAGGCCCTCGAGCCGGCGCTCGAGCGCGTCGGTGCCACCGCCGACCGGACCGACTGGCACCTCATCCCGTCGGGTGCCAACCAGGCGCCGCTGTACGCCGGGCCGAGCCTGGCGGCACTGCTCGCGAAGCTCGACAGCGGCTGGCGCCCCGTCCTCGGCCACCACGATCTCGGGCCGGCGCTGGCGACGGCCGCGGGGCTGGTGCCCGGTGGGCGCGGGGCGGTGATCGTGGTCACCGATCGCCCGATGACGGTGCCGGAGACGATCGGCCAGTTCTCGGTCGGCAAGGCGATCGACAACGTCGGGTTTGCCGGTGGCGACGTCGTCGGCGAAGCCGGGGCGCGCCGCTGGCGGGCGATCGTCACCAATCCCGGCACTGCCGGCCAGACGCGGCGCCTCCGTGTGCGCGGCACTGGCGACGCGGGGGGCGAAGGCGGGGGCGACCTTCTGCCGGCGAGTGAGCTCGCGCTCGAGCCGGGGCAGATCATCCCGGTCGACGGGCCGTGGCCCGCGGGGGCGGAGAAGCTCGTCCTCGAACTGTCGCCCGACGCGTTTGCCGCCGACGATCGCCTGGCGCTGGTCGACCCCGAGCCGCGCCGCGTGGCCGTCGCCATCGGCGGCGACGACCGCACCACCGACGTGCTGACGGCGATGTTCGCCGCGCTGCCGGCGGTCGACACGGGCGTGCGCGCCGCCGAGGCCGACATCGTCGTCGGCCGCCTCGGCGACGCGGTCACCGCGGCGGCCGTGCTCGCCCCGGCCGCTGCCCCGGAGGAAGCCACACCCGCGCCCCTCGACGGCGCCGCGATCGCCGCCACCGACCATCCGCTCGTCGTCGACCTCGGCTGGTCGGGGTTGCTCTCGCCGGCACCGGTGCGCCTGGATGCCGCCGACGACGACGAGACGCTCGTCTGGAAGGGAGACCGGCCGCTGATCGTGCTGCGCCGCCTCGAGGGTGGCGCGGAGCAGCTCCTGCTCGCCTTCGACGTCGCCGCGTCGACCGCGCCGCGACTGCCGGCGCTGGTGGTGCTCCTCGGCCGGTTCGCCGATCGGATCCGGGCCACGCGCGACCGGCCGTGGCGCGACAATTTCCAGGTCGGTCAGCCGATCGACCTGCCGTCCGATGGCACGAGCGTCGTCACGCTCACGCCGCTAGGTGCCACGGCCACCGGCACCGCGGCGACCACGGCGGAGTCGCCGTTTCGCGGTCGGGCGCCGGACGAGCCCGGGCTGTTCACCGTCGGCCGGCCGGGGGGCCCGCCGGTGCTCGTCGGGGCGGCGCACGCCGCCGACGCGCGCGAGTCCGACTTCCGCGCCGCCGCGGCCGTCGACACCGTCGGCGAACTGGCGCTCGAGCAGCAGAAGCGCGAATCGATCGCCGATCCGCGGGCGCCGTTGTGGCTGGCGGCGATCGCCCTGGCGCTGGTCGGGGCCTGGGGCTGGCCTGCCTGGCGGCAGCGCGCCCACGCCGCCGCGTCCTCCGGGTGAATGCCGATGTCGCTCGCCACACCTGCCTGGCTGCTCCTCGCGCCGCTCCTCGTCGCTGCCGGATGGCAGTGGCGCTCGCTCGGCCTCGGCCGCCCCGTCCGGGCGGCCTGCCTGGGGCTGGTCGTGTTGCTCCTGGCCGATCCGCAGATCCGCTCGCGGAGCGACGGCCTCGACCTGTGGCTGCTCGTCGATCGCTCCGATTCGGCGGTCGACGAGCTCACGCCGCGCCTCCGCGAATGGGAGAAACTGCTCGCCGAGTCGGCCGGGCCCGACGACCGGATCCTGGCGGTCGATTTCGCCGCCGAGGCGGTGCCGCGGGGGGCGCAGCTGCGGGCCGGGCCGGGGGGCACGGAGTATGCCGGCCCGCGCAACGCCACCCGGCTGCGCAGCGCCGTCATCCGCGCGCTGGCCGGGGCCGACCCCGCCAGGGCGACGCGGTTTCTCGCCTTCACCGACGGCTACTCCACCGAGCCCCTCACCGGCGTGGCCGAGAAGCTCGTCGAGCGCGGCATCGCCCTCGACCTCCGCCTGCCGCCGTCGCGCGGCGGGGTCGACTTTTCGATCGCCCGGCTCGACCTCCCGCACCGCGCCCAGCCGCGCGAGGCGCTGGTGGCAGGGGTCACGGTCCAGGGCACGGTCGACGGCCGCGTGCCGCTCGAGGTGAAGCGCGACGGCGACGTGATCGGCACGCTCGAAGTCGACGTGATCGACGGCCTCGGGCAGGTGCGGTTTTCCGATCGGCTCATCGGCGCGGGAGCCCACCGCTACGAGGTCCGCGTGCTGCCGACGGAAGACACGCGCCCCGGCAACGACGCCGCGGCGGGGTGGGTGGAGATCGACGGCGGCCGGCGCGTGCTGCTGGTGACGTCGTTGATCGACGACCCGCTGGCGGCGGTCCTCGAGCGCCAGGGGCTCGAGGTCGAGGTGATCGACGATCCGCCGCGCGCCGGGGTCGGGGCGCTGGCCGGCAGCGCGGCGGTGATCCTCAACAACGTCCCCGCCTCCCGCCTCGACGCGGAATTCATCGCCGGGCTGCCGCTCCACGTCGAGGCCCAGGGGCGCGGGCTGGCGATGATCGGCGGCCGGTATGCGTTTGCGTCCGGGGGGTGGGCGAAGTCGCCGATCGACCCGCTCCTGCCGGTCGACCAGGAGCTCAAGCAGGAGCAGCGCAAGCTGTCGGTGGCCCTGGCGATCGTCATCGACCGCTCGGGGAGCATGATGGCCACGGCGGGGACGACCGGCATGACGAAGATCGCGCTGGCCGGCGAAGGGGCGGCGCGGGCGATCGAGCTGCTCGGCAAGGCCGACCTCGTGGCCGTGATCCCGGTCGATAGCGATCCCCATCCGATCACGCCCGAGCCGGTGGCGGTGGCCACCCACCGCGACGAGCTGGCGCGGGCGTCGCGGCGGCTGGTGAGCGAGGGGGGCGGCATCTACTGCTACCAGGGCCTGGCGGCGGCGTGGAAGATGCTCCGCGACGTCGAGATCGGCCAGCGCCACGTGATCCTGTTTGCCGACGCGGCCGACGCCGAGAAGCCGGGGGACTACAAGACGCTCCTGGCCGAGATGGCCGCCGCGCAGTGCACGGTGAGCGTGATCGGGATGGGGAGTCGGACCGACGTCGATGCCGCCCTGCTCGACGACATCGCCCTCCGCGGCGGCGGCCGGATCTTCTACAGCGCCGATGGCAGCGACCTGCCGGCGCTGTTCCAGATGGAGACGACGACCATGGCGCGGTCGGCGTTTCTCACCGACCCGGTGACCGTCCTCGGCACCCCCGGCTGGCTCGAGCTGGCAACCGAGCCCCTGGACTGGCCCGCGCAGGTCGACGCCTTCAACATGACGTCGCTCCGCCCCGAGGCATCGGTCGCCGCGGTGACCGGCGACGAGGATGCCGCGCCGCTGATGGCGTTTTGGCAGCGCGGCACGGGGCGCGTCGCGGCGGTCACCTGCCCGCTCGGGGGCGAGCATTCCGACACGGTCCGCGCCTGGCCCGGCTATGCCGACATGGCAAGCTCTCTGGCCCGCTATCTGATGGGCCCCGAGCCCCCGGCGGGGATCGGCCTGCGGGCCCGCGTCGACGGCACGAGCGTGCGCTTCGATCTGTATCACGACGACACCTGGAACGAGCGCCTCGCCGCCGCCGCGCCGCGGCTCACCGTCGCCGCCGGCGGCGCCGGCGCCTCGACACCGATCCCCTGGGAGCGGCTGTCGCCCGGTCACTACTTGGCCGCGGTCGACGCCGCCGACGTCGACTATGTCCGTGCCGGCGTCGCCGTGGGCGAGGCGACGCTGGCGGTCGGGCCGATCGGCGTGACGACCAATCCCGAATGGACGGTCGATCCGCGTCGGCTGGCCGAGGTCCGCGGCGTGGCGGGGCGCAGCGGCGGCAGCGAGCTGGTGGACCTCACCGACGTCTGGTCGGCGCCACGACCGCCGGCATGGCAAAGCCTGCGGCGCTGGCTGCTGCCGCTCTTGGCCCTGGCGATCCTCGCCGACGCCTTCCAAACCCAGACCGGCTGGCGCTGGCCCACGCGCAGGGAGGCACGATGAGCGGCACACACCGAAGCCTGCTCTGGCTTCCTGCCCTCGCCGCCGTCTGGGCTTCCCTCGCGCCCGCCGCCGACCCGGCGCCACGGATCACCGACCTGCGCCTGCTCGGCACCCACAACTCCTACCACGTCGCCCCCGACCCGTTCACGCTCGGCCTGATGGCGGCGGTCGTCCCCGCCGAAGCCCGTGCCAACGACGTCACCCAGCGGCCCCTCGCCGAGCAGCTCGACCGGGGCCTGCGCCACGTCGAGCTCGACTGTTACCTCGACCCCCAGGGGGGCCTGTTCGCCGAGCCGTTCGCGCTCACGTTCGCCGCGCGCACGGGCGCCGCCGCGCCGGCACTCGACCACGCCGCCGAGCTGGCCGCCCCGGGCATCAAGGTCCTCCATTCGCCGGGGTTCGACTTCCGCACCACGGTGCCGTCGCTGGCGGCGGCGCTCGGGCAACTCCGCGCCTGGTCCGACGCCCACCCGGGCCATGTGCCGCTGTTCGTGCTGGTCGAGTGCAAGGAGGACTCGTTTGCCCCGACGCGACCGGTGCCCTGGGACGAAGCGGGCTTCGCCGAGCTCGAACAGACGATCCTCGGCGTGTTCGCCCGCGAGCGGATCCTCACTCCCGACGACGTGCGCGGGACCTCGGCGACGGTGCGCGAGGCCGTCGTCACGCGCGGCTGGCCCTCGATCGACGCCGCCCGCGGCAAGGTCTGCTTCCTTCTCGACAACGAGGGGGCGCTGCGCGACCGCTACCTCGCCCCGGCGCCGGGCCTTGCCGGGCGGCTGCTGTTCGCCAGCGTGCCGCGCGACCACGCCGCCGCCGCGTTCATGAAGCGCAACGATCCGGTGGCCGGCCACGACGAGATCCGCGCCCTGGTCGCGGCCGGATTCATGGTCCGGACGCGCGCCGACGCCGGCACGGTCGAGGCCCGCGCCAACGACGGCTCGCGCCGCGACAAAGCCCTCGCCAGCGGCGCGCAGCTGGTGTCGACCGATTTCCCCGAACCCGACCCGCGCTTCGGCGACTACCACGTCAGCCTGCCGCCGCCGCCGGAGCCACCTCCGGCCCCCCGCACGGCGCCGTGACGAACCCGCGCGCCCTGTTCCCGGTGGAAGTCCGGTACCCGTCGACGATCCGCTCGAGCGCCGCCGTCGCCGTGTCGGCGCGGACCAGCGCCACGGCGCAGCCGCCGAAGCCGCCGCCGGTCATCCGGCACCCGAGCACGCCGGGCACGCGGTTGGCCGCGGCCACGAGGGCGTCCATCTCGGGGCACGAGACCTCGTAGTCGCGCGCCAGCGACCAATGGCTCTCGACCATGATCCGCCCCGCGCGGACGAAGTCGCCGAGATCGATCGACGCGGCAAACGCCTGGACGCGCGCGTTTTCCGACACCACGTGGGCGACGCGCTTCCGCTCGATCTCGGGCAGCCCGGGCCCGTGCGACCACCACTCGTCGGCCGACAGGTCGCGGAGCGACGCGACGCCGAGCCGGTCAGCCGCCCGGCGGCATTCGTCGCGACGGCGCGCGTATGCTCCGGCGGCGAGGTCGTGCTTCACGCCGCTGTCGATCACCGCTACGGCCACCGACGGGTCGGCCAGCGGCACGTGGGTCACGGCGCGGGACCGGCAGTCGAGCAGGAGGGCGTGGCCGGGGCGGGCGAGCGTGACGGCGAACTGGTCCATGATCCCGCAGGGCACGCCGGCGAAGCGGTGCTCGGCCTCCTGGCAGAGGAGGGCCTTCTCGACCGGGTCGAGCGCCTGGCCACACAGCGTTTCGACGGCGGTCGCGACGGCCACCTCGAGCGCGGCCGAACTGCTCAAGCCCCCGCCGACGGGAAGATCGGCCGAGATCTCGATCTCGCAGCCCGGGATCGCGAACCCACGGGCTGCATAGCCGGCGAGGACGCCGATCGGGTAGCGCGCCCAGTCGCGCCGCCCCGGCCCGAGCGGCCGTGACGGATCGACGACCGCTTCCCCCTCGTGGCCCACGGAGCGGAGGCGGACGAGGCCGTCGCCGCGGCGCCGCACCGTGCAGCGCACCGCCGGCTCGATCGCCATCGGCATCACGAAGCCGTCGTTGTAGTCGGTGTGCTCACCGATCAGGTTGACCCGACCATGCGCGACGACGACGAATCCGCCTGCCGCGGGCGCGGCTGGAGCCATGGGCACCTCCGGAAAGCCGGGCAGTGTAGCCCTCCTCGGCAAGCGGCGCGGACTTGGCCGCGGCGGTCGGAAATCCGGACGCGCCACCGCCGCCGTGGCCGAACGAGGACGGAGCGGGAGGCTGCACGCGCGCGCCACGAGACGGCGAGCGGGACTGCCGACCTGCGGGGAAGGGGGCCATGGCCGGATCGACGTCGAGGTGCGCATCGGCTGCCGCGCCGGCCGGACCACGCGGCCGCGGCCCGGGGCCGCGCGCGTCGATCGCGGCCCTCCTCTTCGCCATGGCGGCGGCGACCATCGCCGCCGAGGAACCGGACCTCCACACCGACCGCGACGCCTTCACGCCGGCGACGCGGTGCATCGCCGCCGGCACGAGCCTGCTCGAGGGGTCGCAGGTCTTCATCGACAACCGCAGTGGCACGCCGACCAACAGCTATCCGGAGCTGCTCGTGCGCTACGCCGCCACCGAGTGGTGGGAATGGCGCGTGGGGATCAATTACTCGGTGGGTTCGCAGGGGAACGTCGTGACGAACGTGGAAGTCGGCGAGCTGCCGATCGACGGCCACGCCATCTACGAGTCGAATATCCTGTTCGGGTTCAAGGCGGCGCTGACGGAGCAAGACGCCTGGGTGCCGGAGAGCTGCTTCATCCTGGAAGCGACGACGCCGACCTACGCCGAGGAGTGGGGCACGAGCCCCGTGGCCACGGTCGTGTGGGGCTGGGAGCTGCCCGCCGGCAGCCGGCTCGACGCGGCGTTGCGCTACGCCTACTCGGTCGCCGAGAGCGGCTGGTTCTCACGCTGGGGGCCGTCGGTGGTGTGGCGCCGCCCGGTGACGGAACGCTGGGAGGTGCACGCGGAATACTTCGCCACCAGCACGCAGGGGCTGGAGGACGACACTGTCCGGCCGTTCGTCAGCCCGGGCACACACTTCATGCTGACACCACGGCTGGAGATCGGCGTCCGCGTCGGCTGGGGGCTGACGGAGGATGCCGCACCGTTTTTCTCCGATGCAGGGATCGGGTGGAGGTACTGACTTTCGCGCCCGCGGGGCCATCCATGGCCCCCGCGGGCTTACGCAGGCGGAGGGAACGCCAAGGGTTCCCTCGCCTGCGGCGGTCGCACCTCCGGGCGACCGTGGCCGCCGCCAGTGGCGGCGCCGGGGGCGCGTTGGGTGAACCTCCACGAGGCGTGGAGGGGCTGCCCATGCCCCGGGAGCCGGCGTTCAGGCGACGAGCGGAGCCATGGATGGCGAAGCGAAGTCGACATCCGAGCGAGCGGAGGCATTGCCGAGGGAGCCAGGCTTCGCCTGGCGACCGCAAGCCGGAGCCGACGCCGGGACGGCGGCGACGGCGCGAAAGCCTCGGGCCGAAGTGAGCGTCCGGCGACGGGGCGTGGGCAGCCCCGACCTGTGGCCAGTCATGGTCGAGTAGGCTCTGGGCACGAGAGTCACGTTCCCCGGCCGTCGTCACGTGGGGCACACCCGATGAGCATTCCTCAGGCCGTATCGCACTCCTACCACGGTGGTCAAACTCCCGGTCGCGTCCGCAGTCTCGTTCTCGCGGCGGTTCTCGTCGGTGCCATGGGCTGTTCATCGCGACCGCAGGAGGCGCTTCCGGGCAAGGGCGCCGGGGGCGACGGCAGTCGGCCGCTGGTGGCGCTGGTGATGAAGTCGCTGGCCAATGAGTTCTTCGCCGCCATGGCCGCGGGGGCGAAGAGCCATCAGGCCGCCGCGCCCCAGCGCTACGACCTGATCGTCAACGGAATGCGCAACGAAACCGATGTCGCCGAGCAGGTCGGCATCGTCGAGCAGATGGTGGCTCGCCGCGCGGCGGCGATCGTCATCGCGCCAGCCGACTCCCAGGCGCTCGTGCCGGCGCTGGCCCGGGCCCGCGAGGCCGGCGTGCTCGTCGTCAACATCGACAACCGCCTCGACGCCGACGCGCTCCGGTCCGCCGGGCTCACCGTGCCGTTCGTCGGTCCCGACAACCGCGCGGGGGCGAAACTCGCCGGCGCCGCCGTCGCCCGACGCCTCCAGCCTGGAGACGAAGTGGCGATCGTCGAGGGGATCGTCACCGCCGACAACGCCCGCCAACGGAGCCTCGGCCTGGCAGACGCGGCGCGCGACGCGCGGCTCGTGGTCGTGGACACGCAGAGCGGCCAGTGGGAGATGGAGAAGGCCGACGGCATCGCCGCCGCGATGCTCGCCGCCCACCCGCGCCTCCGGGCGATCCTCTGTGCCAACGACAGCATGGCGCTGGGTGCGGCGGCGGCGATCGCCGCGGCGGGGCGCAGGGAGGTGCTCGTGTCGGGGTTCGACGCGATTCCCGCCGTCCGGCCGTTGCTCGACGATGGGCGGCTGGTGGCGACGGTCGACCAGCATGGCGACCGGCTCGCGGTCGAAGGGATCGAGACGGCGCTGGCGATCCTGTCGGGAGCGGCGGCGCCCGAAGACCGGACGACCGCGATCGACCTGGTCACCGGGCCAGATGACGGGGCGGCGCCATGAGCGCGCCGGCAGCGGACGCCACGGCCTGGCGGGCCCTCCGCCGCCACGGCGTCCTTCTCGCGGCGTGGGGAGCGCTGGTCGCGGTGTTCGCGCTGACGGCGACCCACTTTCTCTCGGCAGCGACGCTGCAGACGCTCGTCGGCCGGACGCCGGGCCTGCTGGTCGTCGCCGCGGGGATGACGGCGGTGATCCTCGGCGGCGGGATCGACCTGGCAGTCGGGTCGGTGGCGGCGCTCGCCGCGGGCGTGCTCGGGATTGCGCTCGTCGACTGGCACTGGCCGGTGGCCGCCGCGGTGCCACTCGCGATCGCCGTCGGGGCGGTGGCCGGACTCGCGGCGGGGATGATGACCGTCGGCCTGCGGGTGCCGGCGTTTCTGGCGACCCTGGGGATGCTCGAGATCTGTCGCGGCGCGGCGTATCTGGTGACGGGATCGCGGACCAAATACCTCGGCGGGGCGCTCGAGCCGCTTGCCCGGCCGCTTCCGGCGCTCGGACTGCCGCCGACGATCCTGATCGCGGCAGTGGCGGTGGTCGCCGTCCACGTGCTGATCACGCGCACGGTGTTCGGCCGCCACCTCCGCGCCGTCGGGGGCAATCCACGGGCTGCGCGGTATGCCGGCATCGACGTCGGCCGGGTGCGGATCACCGTCCACGTCCTGTCCGGGGCGCTCGCCGGCCTCGCGGCCGTGTTGGCGACGGCGCGGATCGGCTCCGCCGACCCGAATGCCGGAACGGGCCTCGAGCTGGCGGCGATCGCCGCGGTGGTGATCGGCGGCACGAGCCTCGCAGGGGGCGCGGGATCGTGCGCCGGAAGCGTGCTGGGGGTGGCGGTGATCGCCACGCTCGAGGCGGGGCTCGCGCACCTGGGCGCGTCGGAGCCGATCAAGCGGATCGTGACCGGCGCCGCGATCGTGGCCGCGGTCGCGCTCGACTTCCTCGAGCGCCGCGGCCGCGAGGGGGACGGGGAAGCCTGAGCGCGGCGGTTACCAGGGTGCAGGAAGCCCGAGGTGGTCGGCCAAGCGCGCGACGGCAGGCGCCGCGGCACGGGCCTCGGCAGCACACGTCAGGTCGACGGCGTGGGTCGGGATCGCCTCGTCGAGGCGGCGGCGGACGGCGGGATCGGCGAGCCGATCGGCGAAGCAGCGCTTCACGATCTCGAGGGCGACGTCGACGCTCACCGAGGCCCCGGGCGAGGCGCCAAGCAGCGCCGCGAGCGTGGCGTCGGGATCGGTGAGCACCTCGGTGCCATACGTGATCGTTCCGCGATCGACCGGCTTGAGCGTCTGCACGCGGATCCCGGCCTCGACCAAGCGCCAGTCGTCGGGCCGGGCGAGCGGATAGAACTCGCGCAGGGCGGCAAGCCGGTCTGCCATGCGCTGCAGCCCCTGGCCGACGAGGTAGCGCACCAGGCCGAGGTTCTGAACGCCCGTGCGCAGGAGCGTGCCGATCGTCGAGGGGCGCAGCGACCGCGGCAGGTCGGTGAGGCGCCCCTCGAAGCGGAGGAACCGGGTGGTCCAACTGGCGAACGGACCGAACAGCAGCGCCGGCTTGCCGTCGAGACGGCGGAGGTCGAGGTGCGGGCCGCCGAGCGACGGTGCCGACGGGGGCGTGCCGCCGTAGACCTTGAGCGGATGGCGGGCGGCGAGGTCGGCCCGGTCGCACACCAGCCACTGTCCGCCGATCGGAAACCCGGCGTAGCCCCGCGCCGCGGCGATCCCGGCCGACTGCACGAGGGGCAGCGTGCCGCCGCCGGCGCCGAGAAACACGAATCGGGCGGTGGTGCGCTCGACGGTGCCGTCGCCGTGGCCGATCGTCAACTCCCATCCGCTGCCGCAGCGCCGCACAGAGCGCACGCGCCTGCCGGTCTCGATCATGGTGCCCGGCTGCCGGGCGAGCCAGCCGAGGAGGTGGCGGGCGAGGCGGCCGTAGTCGACCTCGGTGCCGGCGTCCATCCAACTCGCGGCGACCGGCCCCGCCGCGCGCCCCTCCATCACCAGCGGCGCGAGGCGCTCGATGCGGGCCGGGTCGGCGCTGAACTGCATCGGAGCGAACAGCGGGTGGGCGGCGAGCGCCGCGCGGCGGTCGCGGAGGAAGGCGACGTCGTCGGCCCCGATGACGAACGTGGCATGCGGGACGGCGTGGATGAAGTCGGCGGGGATGGCGGCGCTGGCGACGGCATGCCCCCAGAACTGGAGCGAGTGGGCGAAGCGCTGGCCGATCCGGATCGCGCGCGCGACGTCGATCGTGCCGTCGGCCGAGCGCGCCGGCGTGTAGCTGAGCTCGCAGATGCCGGCGTGGCCGGTGCCGGCATTGTGCCAGCCGTCGGAGCTCTCGCGGGCCAGCCCCGGCCCGGCCTCGACGACGCGCAGGGTCAACTCCGGGAGCAGGCTGCGGAGGAGCGCCGCGAGCGTCGCCGACATGATCCCGCTGCCGACGAGGATCGCATCGCAGTCGGGAGGGGTAGCCATGGGGGGGTTGAGACGCGGTGACACGGGCCGGCTGACAGGTCCGTGAGCCGGGGAACATACCCGATCCGGCCCCGTTCAACTCCTGTCGTCGGCATTCCGCGGCGGGGCTACACTTCGGCGTGCCGGGTGGTCGGCCGACGAGGCTCGAGGTGACGGAGGCCCCATGGCGATCGTTCGCGGACCGTTTGGCGTCGCCGTCGTGGCTGCCGCCGTGATCACGCTCGTTGCCGGGTGGTCGGCCGCAGCACCGCTTCCCGAGGGGCTGCTGCCGCAGACGACGGTCACCGGCACGCCGGTGCCGGAGCTGGGGGCGAAGCGGGGCGTCGTGATCGGGTTTCTCGGCGTCGGCTGCCCGGTGGCGCGGCAGTATGCCGTGCGCCTCGGCGAGATCGCGAAGCGCTTCGCCGACCAGGGCATCACCGTGATCGGCGTCGATGCCAATCCGCAGGACACGGCCGACGAACTGGCCGCGACCGGACGCGAGCTCGAGGTCGACTACGCCTTGCTCCGCGACGAAGGGCAGCGGATCGCCCGCCACGTGGGGGCGACGCGGACCGGCGGGGTCGTCCTCCTCGACGGGGCTGGCACGGTGGTCTATGCGGGGCGGGTCGACGACCAATTCGCGCCCGGGCTCGCCCGGCCGGCCCCGACGAGCGAGGAGCTCGTGGCGGCGATCGGCGACCTGCTCGCCGGCCGTCCCGTGGCGATTTCCCGCACCGAGCCGGTCGGGTGCCTGATCACGTTCGACCGGCCGACGGAGCCCACGGCCGACGCGCCGACGTTTGCCGAGGCGATCGCGCCGCTCCTCCAGCAGCACTGCATGGAATGCCACCGGCCGGGGGAGATCGGCCCGTTCGGCGTGAGCGACTACGAGGAGGTGAAGGGCTGGTCGGAGATGATGGTCGAGGTGATGGAGCAGGGGAGGATGCCTCCCTGGCACGCCGATCCGGCCCACGGGGAGTTTCGCAACGCCCGCGTGCTTCCTCCAGGAACGATCGACCTGTTCAAGCGCTGGATCGCAGCCGGACATCCGGAGGGGGATCTGGCGGCGATTCCGCCCCCGCCGGAGTTTGCCAGCGGCTGGCGGCTGCCGCGGCGGCCCGACATCGACGTGGCGATGGCCCCCGCGCCGTTCGCGGTGCCGGCGTCGGGGACGGTCGAATACCAGTATTTCGTCGCCGATCCGCAGCTCGACGAGGAGACGTGGATCAGCGCCGCGCAGGTCGTGCCCGGCACGCCGGCGGTCGTCCACCACGCGATCGTGTTCGCCCGCCCCGAGACGCTGGCGGAGTTCCGCGGCACGGGGCTGGTGTCGGCGTATGTCCCTGGGCAGCGGGCGACGACGTTTCCGCCGGGCCACGCGCGGCGGTTGCCGAAGCGGGCGAAGTTCGTGTTTCAGATGCACTACACGCCAATCGGCACGCCGGTGAGCGACCTGTCGCGGATCGGCCTGATCACGATGCCCGCCGACGAGGTGACCCACGAGGTCCTCACGCTGGCGGCCCTCGAGCAGGATTTCGAGATCCCGCCCGGCGCGGCGGCCCACGAGGTACGGGCCGAGCTCGAGCGCTGGCCGGCCGGGAGCACGCTGCTGGCGGTGTCGCCCCACATGCATCTGCGCGGGCGGGCGTTTCGCGTCGAGGTCGTCAGAGCCGCCGGCCGCGAGGTGCTCCTCGACGTGCCGCGCTACGACTTCAACTGGCAGCACACCTACGAGCTCGCGACCCCCCTCGCGCTCGACGACGTCGAGCGCGTCGAGATCGTGGCGGTGTTCGACAACTCGGCCGGCAATCCGGTCAATCCCGCGCCGGGTGAGACGGTGATGTGGGGGGACCAGACCTGGGAGGAGATGGCCTTGGCCTTTTTCGAGGTCGCCGCACCGCGCGACGCCGCCGGCGCGGCGCGACCGCGGCGCCGCCGCACCGAGGGAGCGGCAGCCGCCTCGCCGGCCGCCGAGCAACGGGCGGAGGCATTCTTCGCGCGGTTCGACGGCGACCACGACGGCGTGGTGACGCGGGCGGAGAGCGCCCGGATCATCCGCGATTTCGCGTTCGCGTCGCTCGACGGCGACGGCGACGGGCGGATCACGCGCGACGAAATGGTCGAGGCGGCGGGAGTGCGCGACCGTGATCGCTGAGTCGCCACCGCAGCCGCGGTTCTCCCCGACCGGCCGGCTGTTTGCCCGGCTCGTCGATCACCCGTGGGCGTGCCTGGTCGTCGGGGCGGTCGTGACGCTCCTGGCGATCTCCGGCTACCGCGACCCGGGCTGGGTGCGGCGGCAGCTGGAGGATGCCGGTCTCGTCGAAGCGAAGGCCCGGGCCGACCAGCCGGCGCAGGGGCAGGGGCCGGCAAGCCGGCGCCTCGGCCGCACCGGCCGCGGGCGCGGCTCGGCGGTGGGCCGCGGCGATGCCGTCCTCGTCGTCGAGAGCCCCGTGATCTTCACCCGTGCCGGCGCCGACGCGCTGCGGGGAATCGTCGGGCGGCTCGAAGCGCTGCCGGCGGTCGCCGGCGTCACCTGGCTCGACACCGCCCCGCCGCTCAACATCTTCGGCCTCGCCGAGCCGATCCTCCCGCGCGGCGCTGCGACCGCGGCGCGCTTCGAGGTGGCCCGGAAGCGCGCCGTCGAGCACCCGCTCGTCGTCGGGCAGCTGCTCTCGCCGGACGCCCGGACGACGGTGATGCTCGTCCGTTTCGACTGGGCCTACGTCGATGACGAAGCCGACGTCACCGATCGGATCCTCGCCACGGCCACGGCCGCCGCCGCCGAGCATCCCGGCGTGCCTGTCGAGCTGTCGCTGACCGGCTCGGTGCCGATCCGGCTGGCGTGGATGCGCTCCCGCGAGACCAACGAACGCAAGTTCCAGCTCATTGCCTACGGGCTGATCCTGACGTTGTCGGCGGTGCTGTTCCGGGGGCTGTCGGTGGTTCTCGTGACCGCTGCGGCCCCGGTGCTCGGCGTCCTCTGGACGCTCGGCCTGATCCGCTGCTTCGGCCTCCAGGACAACCCGTTCAGCCACGTCATCCTGCCGATCCTGCTGAGCCTCGTCGGTTTCGCCGACTCGGTCCACATGATGGTCGATATCCGCCGCGGGCTGGCCGCCGGGCTCGCACCACGCGAGGCCTGCCATCGCGCGCTGGCGACGGTCGGCGTCGCCTGTTTCCTGACGATGATCACCACCGCGATCGGTATGGCATCGCTGTCGCTGGCCCAGCACGAGGTGGTCTGCGACTTCGGCTGGTCGTGCGTGATCGGGGTCGCCGCCACCTGGCTGGCGGTGATGGCCGTGCTGCCACTGGCCTGCGTGACGGAATGGGGCAAGGTCCTCGCCGCGGGGGCGGGGCGCGAGGCGATCGGCGGCCAGCTCCCGCGGATCCAGCGCGGCATCGACTTCACGCTCCGGCGGCCGCGCGTGACCAGCGCCCTGGCGATCGGCTTGCTGGTGGCGCTGGCGCTGGTCTCGCTGCGGCTCCAGCCCGACGACCGCAAGGCCAACATCCTGCCGATGGGGAGCCCGGCGCAGCTGGCCCTCGAGCGGCTCGACGCCGCGCTCGGCGGCCTCGACGTCTGCTCCGCCGACATCGAGTGGTCCGATCCGGCGCTCGACCCGGCGGCGATCGCCGACTTGGTCACGGAGGTCGACGACGCCGTCCGTGCCGAGCCGCTTCTCGCCCATCCGCTGTCGCTGCGGCGGCTGATCGACAGCCTGCCCGGCGAAGGGCCCTCACGCGAGCGGATGACGCTCCTCGAGCTGCTGCCGCCGCCGCTCAAGCAGTCGCTCTACGATCCGGAGGCCCGGACGGCCCGGGTCACGTTCCGCGTCCAGGACAAGGGCACGGTCGTCTACAAGCCGACGTTCGACCGGCTCGACGCCCGCCTGCGCGAGATCGCGGCCGCCCATCCCGGGGTGACGATCGGCCTGTCGGGCGATCCGATCTGGCGGTGGCGCGATCTGTATCACGTGGTCATGGACCTGGCCCGGAGCCTGGGGACGGCGGCGATCGAGATCCTGTTCGTGATGGTGATCGCGTTCCGCTCGCTGCGGCTGGGGCTGATCGCGATCGTCCCCAACATGCTCCCGCTGGCCGGGGCTGCGGCGTGGATGGTGTTCACCGGCCAGCCGCTCGACATCGTCAGCGTCTGTGCGCTGACGATCTGCTTGGGGATCGCGGTCGACGACACGATCCACTTCCTCTCGCGCTACCGCTTCGAGCAGGCCCAGGGGCTGCCGCGCGTGGCCGCGATCCGGCAGGCGTTCGCCGAGGTGGGAACGGGGATGATCATGACGACGATCGTGCTCGTGGTCGGCTTCAGCTCGGTGCTCGTCAGCGACAACCGCGACCACCGGGCCTTCGCCCTCCTCGGGGTGGTGACGCTGTCGATCGCGCTGTTGTGCGACCTGTTCTGCCTGCCGGCGCTCGTGGCGGTGTTCGACCGCGGCGACGACGGCGCGGCGGCAGGGCTGCCGACCGACACGGCTGCCGGGGAGCCGGCTGCCGAGGCTACACTGGCAGGGTGATGAGGCGAGGGCTTGGCCGGCATGGCCGAAGGGGGCTCGGGCGATGCTCAACGTGCTTCCCTACACGATCAGCTTCCTCCTTCCGCCGCTGGTCGTCGCCAGCACGCTGTGGGGCGGGTGGTGGACGTGGCTGCCGGTGGTGATCCTGTACGTCGGCCTGCCGGTGGCCGACGCGCTGCTCCGGCTCGACCTGGCCCACCACGCGGCCGACGACGCTGACCGGCTCGGGCGGCAGACGGCCTTTCGGCTCGTGACCTGGGCGTGGGTGCCGGTGCAGACGGCGCTGGTGGCCTGGGGGGTCTGGCTCGCCGGCACGCGGTCGCTTTCGCCGGTCGAGATGGCGGGTCTGGTCGTGTCGCTGGGGAGCGTCACCGGCGGCGTCGGCATCACCTACGCCCATGAGCTGGTCCACCGCACCGGCCGGTTCGAGCTGATGCTGGCCGACATCCTCCTGGCGCTGGTGTCGTTTCCGCAGTTCGCCATCGAGCATGTCCACGGCCACCACCGCCACGTCGCCACGCCCCTCGATCCGACGACCGCCCGGCGGGGCGAGGGGCTGTATGCGTTCCTGGTGCGGAGCGTGGTCGGCGGCGCGGGGATGGTGTGGCAGGTCGAGTCGGAGCGTTTGGCCAAGCGCGGCCTGTCTCCCTGGTCGCTCGGGAACCGAACGCTGCGCTACGGCGCGACGATGATCGCGATGCCGATCGCCGCCTGGTGCCTGGGGGGCTGGCCGGGGGTGGCGGTGTTCGCCGGGCAGTGTCTGGTCGCCATCGTCCTCGTCCAGGGGATCAATTACGTCGAGCACTACGGCCTGGTGCGCCGTGAGGTCGCCCCCGGACGCTACGAGCGCGTCGACGCCCGGCACTCCTGGGACTCGAGCCACCGGGTCACTAACTGGCTGCTCATCAACCTCGCCCGCCACGCCGATCACCATCTCGCGGCGGCGAAGCGCTACCAGGCACTGGAGACGACCGACGAGGCTCCGCAACTCCCCGCCGGCTACGCGACGATGCTGCTGGTGGCGATGGTGCCACCGCTGTGGCGGCGGATCGTCGATCCACGCCTGCCCCCGGTGTGACGGCGAGCGGCGCACGAATCGTGATCACCGACCTGTTCCCCTGGGAGATCGGCGTCGTCGCCTTTCTCTACGCCGCCGTCGGCCATGCCGGCGCGACGGGCTATGTGGCCGTGATGACCCTGGCTGGCGTCGCCCCGGCGGAGATCCGCCCCGCGGCGCTGCTGCTCAACGTGGTCGTCGCCGCGATCGCGACGGTTCAGTTTGCCCGGGCCGGCCACCTGCGGCTCGGATTCCTCGTGCCGCTGGCGCTGGCGAGCGCTCCTTGCGCGTGGCTCGGTGGGCGAACGACGCTCCC
>VGZO01000058.1 GCA_016872555.1 Planctomycetota bacterium | reverse complement strand
GCCGTGCTTCACCCGCGCCTACGCCGCTTGAGTGCGATCCCCTCGCGCAGCGCCAACGCGCCGACGACGACGCTCACCACGCTGCCGATCGACATCGGGTCGATCTCGGGGACGCCGGACGGCCCGGCCCATGCGACCGAGCCGGACATCGCTCCGGCGACGACGGCAAAAAACCCGAAGCCCGAAAGCACCCGACCGGCCGCGATCGACAGCAACATGCGCGACATGGAAAACACTCCTGGGAAATGAGCCCGGCCGCGCCGGGCGGGAAAAGGGAGATCGAATGGGTGAGTCGTTGCGGGGGACCCCGCGCGCACCCGATTCGCCACGGCGGATCAGCGACGGCACGACATCGGCGCAGGAGCGAGCGCGACACTCCGCCGGGCACACGACAGCCCAGCCCCCCGCGAACGAGCGCCGGATACCTACTCCCGGCGCGACGAACGATGGGGCCCGGCGCGGCCACGATCCGATCAGACGACCGACCCGAAGGCCGAGCGCGGAATCAGATCAGCAGACGCGAGTGCCGAACGGAACCGAAAGAACCCTGCACGACGCCAACCGTAAAAACCCGGCGGCGGATCGATGTGCTTGCAGGAGCGGTTCCTGAAAAACTGCGAGAAAAATACGTTTTTTCCCGATCTATGGGAGATCACTTCTTGGCCGGTCTGATTGTCAAGTTTTTTTCTCGCGCGTTTCGAGACTTCCCGGGAGGGAGCGTGGCAAAGCCTCCGCTCGGGCTCGACAGAGGCGGGACGCCCCCCGCGCCTCTGCTCTTGCATCGACCCGCAGCCAGTGGGTGACGGGCCGATGCGAGGGCGACGGCGGATGGGCTTCGCGGGTCCTTTGTGACTGGACACACGGCGAGCGACCGTTGTCGGGTTGCGCGCGACCGATCGCCATGGGCCGGCTATGGTCGCTGCCGGCAGCGGCTGTATCCTCGCCGAGAGAGCTTCTGCTCCTGGAGCCATCCGATGACCGATTCCCGGATCCGTGGCGCCGTTTCGCTCGCCGTCTCCCTTCGGGCGCCCTCTCGTATCCCCTGTCGCGTGCGGTTGGGGCAGGTCGCGTCTGTCTTGGTCGCGTTTGTCTTGCCTGTCAGGCTTCCTGCGGTTGCCGGGCTTTTCGGGCTATTCGCCCTGGTCGCCCTTGCAGCGATGGTCGCCTTTGCCGCGCCGGTGGCGGCCCAGCCGCCGGCGGTCGACCACGACAAGGACTACGTCCTCACGCCGGTGAGCACGGCGCGCGGCGAGGGTGTGCCGGCCGGAACGACGCGGATGGTCGTCCACAACTCATCAGGGGGGGGAGTTTTTCCCGGCACGATCCGCCGGGTGTGGGTTCACCTCCCCGCCGAGTCGATCCTGAAGACGGTCGGCGCCGAGGGGCTGGCCGTGATCGTGTTTCAGGATGGCCATGCCTACGTCGACGAGCAGGGGCAATTCCGCGCGCCTGTCGTCATCGACAATCTCGTCCACGCCGGCACGATCCCGCCGGTGGCGGCGATCTTCGTCGATCCCGGTCACTCCGGCCGCACGCTGCCGGGCGAGAAGCCCGGATGGCAGCCGGCCCCGAACAACCGCAGCGTCGAATACGACACGCTGTCGCCGACCTACGCCGAGTTTCTCGAGGAGGTGATCCTCTCGATCGCCGCCTCTGACGAGCGGCTGAAGGCGGCCGGCGTTCGGCTCACCGCCGACCCCACGCGGCGGGCGATCTGCGGGATCTCGTCGGGGGGCATCTGCGCCTTCACGGTGGCGTTCGAGCGGCCCGATCTGTTTGCCAACGTGATCAGCCACGTCGGCAGCTTTACCGACATCCGCGGGGGAGACCACTATCCGGCCCTCGTGCGGAAGACCAAGGGAGCGGCCAAGCCGATCCGCGTCGCCCTCCAGGCCGGCGAAAACGACCTCGACAACCAGCATGGCAACTGGTGGCTCGGCAATCTCCAGATGCAGAAGGCCCTGGCGTTCGCCGGCTACGACCACCTGTTCATCGGCGGCGTCGGCGCCCACAACGGCAAGCATGGCGGGATGGTGCTTCCCGAGATGCTCGCCTGGATCTGGCGCGATTGGCGCGGGGCGGCACGCCCCGAACCGGCGCGGTGAGCCGACCGGCCGTTGATCCACGGCCAGCGCCTGGACCATCCCGCCGGGCCCGCCGTGTTCCCGACGGTACGATGATCGCTGGTGTCGTCCGTCCGGCGGTCGCGCCGCCGGCAGCTCCTTCGGGAAGTGCGTCATGATCATCCCTGCTTCGCGGCTCCCCGGCCGTGTCTGCCGCCGCCGGCTCGCGGCCGGCCTGCCGCTCCTGGCAGCGCTCGCGCTGTGCCCGGCCGTCGCCGCCGACCCGCGCGAGCTGTTCGCGGAGGCGGTCGACCGGCTGTTCGCCGGCCAACCGCGCGAGTCGGCGAAGCTGTTCGACGACCTGGTCGCCCTGCGGCCCGAGATCGAGCCGGAGCTGTGGCAGCGCGGGCTGGCGCAGTACTACGCCGACCGGTTTGCCGACGGCCAACGGCAGTTCGAGCGCCACAAGGAGGTCAATCCCGCCGACGTGGAAAACGTCACCTGGCACTTCGCCTGCGTGGCGCGCCAGCGCGGCGTCGCCGCGGCGCGGCAGGCCATGCTGCCGGTCGGCAGCGACGCGCGGGTGCCAATGAAGGAAGTGCTCGAACTCTACCGCGGCACCGGCTCCGCCGAGGCGGTCCTGGCCGCCGCCGCCACCGGCCCCGACTCGGCGCGGCGCAACCAGCTGTGCTACGCCCACCTGTACCTCGGCCTCCTGGCCGAGGCCGAAGGCGACGCCGACGGCGCGAAGCGTCACCTCGTCGCCGCCGCGACCACGCACCGGATGGACCACTTCATGGGGAAGATCGCCCAGCTCCACTGCCGGCTGCGCGGCTGGCTGCCGGACACAGCCGAGCCCGGCTTGCGCTGATCCGCGCCGGCACGCGACCGGCGGGCGTCATTTCCCGACGCGGTACAGCGTGGTGTTGCTGCGGACGAACAGGCTGCCGCCGGCCACCGCCGGGCTGCAGAGGATCTCGTCGCCGAGATCGAGCGTCGACACCACTTTCCCCTCGGTCTCGCCGAGGCTCACCACCTGCACCAGGCCCGCCTCGTTGACGGCCCACAGGTGGACGCCGTCGGTCACCGGCGTGCCGCTGAACGGCCCCTGGAGACGGAGCTGCCATTTCCGCTTGCCGGTCGCCCGCTCGCCGGCGGTGAGGACGTCGCCGCGGTTGAGCGTGTAGACCGTGTCGCCGGCGACGAGGCCGCTGGCGGTCGCCGGGGCAAGCTGGTTGTTGCGCCACAGCTGCTTCGGCTCGCGGCCGGGATCGGCCGGATCGAGCGCGAGCGCCGTGACGCCGTTGCTCGGCACGTAGAGCACGCCGTCGGCCAGGCAGCTCGACGCCACCGTGTCGGCGCCGTCGGCGTAGCGCCAGGCGGTGGTTCCGTCGGCGAGGCGGATCGCGTCGACGCCGGTCTTCGACTGGAGGGCGACGAGCCCCGGTGCGAGGACCACCGGCGACGTCCAGTTGGCCCCCTTGGGGCGGTCGAGGCGCCAGCGGTTGGCGCCGGTCGCGGCGTCGAGGCCGATCGTGTAGCTCTCGCTGTCGTTCTCGACCGGCACGACCAGCACGCCTCCGGCGACCAGCGGCGAGCTGGCCATCCCCAGGCTGTTGCTGACGTTGGCATAGTCGTGGGTGATTCCCCGGATCCAGCGGAGGTTGCCGTCGAGGTCGGTGCAGACGACGTCGTTCGACGAGAACACCGCGTACACCTGCCGGCCGTCGCTGCACGGCGTCGGGGCGGCGACGCTCGTCTTGGAGTGGCACATCGTCCGGCCGGTGGCGAGCACCTGCCGGTCCCAGAGCAGCTTGCCGGTGGCGGCGTCGAGGCAGACGAGGTGGAGCTTGTCCTGCGTCGGACCGTCGCTGGTCGTGACGAACACCCGGTCGCCGACGACCAGCGCCCCGGACAGCCCCCTGCCGGGGAGCGGCGCCGACCAGCGGATCGCCTCGGCCGACAGCTCCGTCGGCAGCCCCTCGGCGGGGACGACGCTCGCCCCCCCGGGGCCGCGGAACGTGAGCCAATCGGCGCCCTGCCCCCGGGCGGGGAAGGTCGCTGCCAGCAGCAGCACGGCGATCGCGGACAGCGTCTTCATCACGGCCCCCTCGGCGGCGTCGGTCATCGGTCGGCGGGGAGGACGGCAGTCCCCACTCTGTCGCAGACCCGCAACTGGAACTCCCACTCCGTCGTCCACGGCTTGCGCTGGTCGTCCTGGCAGAGCTTGACGAGGATCGTGTTCCGTCCCGGCACGAGCGTCACCGGAAGGCGGTACTGGTCGACCTCCATCCCGCGGTGGTATTCGTCGCGCCCGAAGACGAGCGTGCTGTTGAGCCACACCTTCCAGGCGTTCTTCGTGCCGAGGCGCAGCTCGGCGGCCTGCCCACGCGGAGCGACGAAGTCGGCGACCGCGTAGGCGACGACCTCCTTGAGGCCCTCCTTCGGGCCTTCTTTGGCCGGGGCAGCGGCATCGGCTGGTGGAGGATAGACGCCATTGATGTCGACCAGCCCCATCGGGTCGGCGGACGTCACCGGGCGCCACGCGACCGGCCCGAACTTGCCGGCGACGGTGGCCGCCGGATCGATCCCCGCCTCGGGCGGGTAGGCGGTCTCGTAGCCGCGCAGCGCCGGATTGTCGAACGGACCGATGACGTTCCACTCGCGGACGAAGCCGAAGTGCCGCGCCAGATCGACGGTCGCCCCCGTCTTCTCCAGGGCCTTGGCGATCGCCTGCACCTGCTCGACGTCGCGTGCGGCTGCGAACGCGCGCTGGAGCAGGGCGCGCGACTCGTCGGCCTGGCCCACCTCACCGGCCGCCTCGGCACGGTGCACGAGGGCGGCGACGGCGTCGCGCCGCAGCTCGACGCTCGGGTCGTCGAGCATCCCGTCGAGGAGCCGCGCCGCCCGCGCCTCGTCGGTGCCGCGGAGCAGGTCGTAGGCGAGCCGGCGCGGGCGCGGATCGTGGCCGGTGTCGGTGACGAACGCCTCGAGGGCGTCGGCGGGAAGCGGCCGGCCGTCGGCGATCACCGCATCGACCGCGGTCCGCAGCCAGTTGAAGGCCAGCGGATTGGCCCCGTCCATCGCCGCCAGCACGCGCGGCAGCGACTCGACGCCTGCGGCGGCGACGACGGGCCAGGCCGTCCCGGCGGCGGCGTTCCCCTTCCCCTCGTGGTCGACCTGCCGCAGCGTGTCCAGCGCCGCTTCAAACGCCGGTGGCGCCGCCCGGCCGCTTGCCGCGACGAGCAGACCGGCCACGACCACCACCGCCGCCACGAGGCGCGCCATCGTTTCCCCCAGTCACCAGACACGGTCACCGGCGCCCGGCCGCGCGGCGACCACCGCCGCACCCGCCATGCCGCTCAGACGGCGGCCAGCGCCCCCTTGGCCACCTCGAGGCACTCGCGGATGTCGGCCAGTGGATTCTCCGGGTGTTCCTCGTATTCCAGCGACAGCGCGCCGTCGGCCGGGAATCCCACCTGCTCGAGCGCCGCGAACACCGCCGGCACGTCGAGATGCCCCTTGCCGAGGATCACGCCGGTGGTCTGGTCCTGCATCTCCTTGAAGTCCTTGAGGTGGATGCCGTACAGCCGGCCCTCGAGCAGGCGGATCACCTCGACCGGGTTCTCGCCGGAGCGGATGTAGTGGCCGAGGTCGGCGCAGGCCCCGATCCGGACGTCGTGCTTCTCGATCGCCCGGAGCACGTCGACCGCCTTGTTGTAGCGGTGCTTCGGCCCGTGGTTGTGGATCGCGATCCGGATGTCGAACTCCTTGACGAGCTCGTCGAGGCTGGCGAATGACTCCGGGGCGGGGTCGGCTGAGATGATCGGGATCCCGGCCGCCTTGGCGAACTCGAACACGCGCCGATTGGCCGCAGCGTCGGCGCCGAAGCCGTTGACGCCATGGGCGGAGATCGTCAGGCCGAGGTCGGCGACCTTCCGCTTCATCGCCGTGATCTGTTCGGGGGTCGACTCGACGGGAAACATCCCGCCGTAGAACTCGATGAACTTGAAGCCGAGGTCGCGGGCGTGGCGCAGCGCTTCGTCGACCTTGTAGCCCCGCAGCGAGTACATCTGGATCCCCAGATGGAGCGGCGCGGCGGCGGCCCACGAGGGGCGCGACCCGGTGGCGACGACGGCCCCGGCGGCGGCGGCGAGAAGGGTGCGGCGGGAGATGGACGCGGACATGCGACGACTCCAGGGGGCGTGGACAGGGCGTCGCGGCGGATGATACCCCGGCGCGGGCCCGCGCCGCATCCTCGCACGACGACCCCGCCACCGTGTTCAGCCGTCGATCAGCCGGGCGTGCCAGCCGGCGCGGCGGGCCGCGGCGAGGTCGAGCCGCGGGTCGTCCCCCACCAGGATCAGCTCGTCGGGACGGCGGCCGAGGCGCCGTTCGACGGCGCGGAAGAACTCCGGCGCCGGCTTCCGCCAGCCGAGCTCCGACGAGGCGAACACGTGGCTCGCGGCGTCGAGCGGCGCGACGGCGGGGGCGATCGCGAGGAGGCGCTCGTCGAAATTGCTCGCCAGTGCGATCTCCAGCCCCGCGCCGCGCGCCGCGGCGACGAGGTCCACGCCATGCCCGACCGGCCGCCAGGCGCGGGGATCGGCGAAGTGGTCCCACAGGTCGGCGAAGATCGCCGGCAGCGCCGCCACGGGCCCGAACACGTCGGCAACGATGCCCTGCCAGCGCTCCCGTTCGCGCCTGCGGTCGGTGGCATGGGCGGGGGTCGCCGCCGCGTCGATCGCCTCCTGGCGCTGCCAGGCGGCCCGGAAGGCGACGCGGATCGCCTCGTCGTCGATCTCGATGCCATGGGCACGGCCGGTGTCGCTGTAGGCCCGGGCGACCGACGGACAGGGCTCGACGAGCGTGCCGACGACGTCGAACACCACGACCCCGACACCGGGCGGGGGAAACGCGTGGTCGGTGCTCACCGGCTGCGACGGCCCACGGGACCGTCCGGGAACGCGCGGTGGCGGGAGCGGAGGGGCACTCACGGCTGCATCCGGGGGGAGGGTCGTCCCCCGGGCCGGCGCCGGGGCGTCACCGTCGTGCGATCAGTCCCAGGTCGAGGCCGAACACGAACACCATCAAGCCGAGGATCAGGGCCAGGCCGAGGTAGCTGAGGGCCACCACCACGCCCTCGCTCGGCGGCTTGCCCCGGATCCACTCGTAGGCCAGGAACACCATATGCCCGCCGTCGAGGACGGGGATGGGGAGGAAGTTCACCACCGCGAGATTCGCCGACAGCATCGTCAGGAACAGCAGCAGGCGGCTGAACCCCTCCGACGCCGACCGCCCCGCCTGTTTGGCGATCTCGATCGGCCCGCCGAGGAGGCGCGGGCTGATCTGGTTGGTGGTCACCTTGCGGAGGAATCGCGACACGAGGCTCAGGTCCTCGCCGGCCTGCACGGCACCGCGCCGCAGGGCGCCGCCGACCGATCCCGCCTGCTCGATCCGGTACAGGGCTTCGAACGCCAGCCCCCGATCGACGACGAACCGGTCGGGGAGCGGCTCGGGTGTGAGCTCCACCGTCCGCAGCGGCGCCCCATCGGCGGCCGCGACCTCGAGCGCCAGCCGTGTGCCGGGGGGCGCCAATTGCATCTCCGCCAGCACGAACGGCCAGGTGAGCTGCTTGGGGCCGAGGGGAAGCGGGTTTCCCCCTCCCTCCGCGGCGGCATCGGGCAGCACGAACCGGACGGCGATGATCCGCTCTCCGGCGCGGATCCCTGCACGCTCTCCCGGCCCACCGGGGGTGACGCGCGACACGACCGGATCGACCGGCAGCGCGATCCCGACGCTCGACAGTGCCAGCGGGCTGGCCGGGAACCGCGGCTCCTCGATCCAGGTCACCGACCGCGGATCGAGTGTGATCGGGAGCGTCGCTCCGTCCCGTTCCACCTCGATCGTCACCGTCCGCCCCACCGCCGACCGGAGCCGGTCCTCGAGCACCGCCGGGTCGCCGACCGCGCCGCCATCGACGGCCACGATCCGGTCGCCGGGCTCGATCCCTGCCAACGCCGCCGGCGACCCCTCCTGGACCGCCGAGATCGCCAACGCTTCCATCTCGAGGCCGGTGGTCAGCCGCCGCTGCGGTGGCAGGACGACCGTCAGCGTCGCCGTGCCGGCTCCCCCAACGCGCTCGATCTCCAGACCGACGGGCCGGTCGACCCGTGCCGACAGGACCGCGATCAATTCGGCATACGTCGCCACCGGCACGCCATCGACGGCGCGGATGGTGTCGCCCCCTTCGAGGCGCGGCTCGGCGCGTCCCGCGGACCCGGGCAACCCGTCGGAGAGCTCGGCCGGGAGGCGCAGCGAGAACGGATTGACGATCCCCACCGCCGGCACCCCGAGATCGGTGTCCGGGTGGAGGAGCAACTCGCGCACCTCGCCCGAGCCGGGGCTCCGCACCCGGAACGACACGCCCCGGTCGACGTCGCCGAGCGTGACCCGCTTCTGCAGGTCGGCGAACACGGGGTTCTCACGGTCGCCGATCGCGACGATCTCGTCGCCGGTGCGCAGCCCCGCCCGCCAGGCCGCCCCACCGGGACGGACCGAGGAGATGCCGCAGGTCATCTCGCGGACGCCGAGGCCAAACGCCAGCGACGCCATCAGGAAGGCGAAGATGACGTTCATGATCACGCCGGCGGAGATGATCGCCATCCGCTCCGGAACGCTCTGCGCCGGGTAGCTGCGCGGATCCCAGGCCGGGTGCGGGCCGGCGACCGGCTCGGGGGGGAGGTCGCCAGACACGGCGGCGCGGGCCCGCTCGGCTTCGCTTTCGGCAGCGGCCGGGTTGTCGTCCTGGCCGAGCATCTTCACGTAGCCGCCGAGAGGGAGGATGCCGATGCCGTACTCGGTTTCCCCCCAGGTGAAACTCGCCAGCTTGAGGCCGCCGACGTCGAACCCGAGGAAGAACTTCTCGCACTTCACCCCGCACGCCTTGGCGACGAGAAAATGCCCCAGTTCGTGGACGAAGATCACGAACCCCAGGCCGAGGGTGACCTGGAGGAACTCGACCGGATGGGAACCGATCCAGCGCAGCAACGGCAGGCCCGGGATCGCGCCGACGAGGACTCCACCGGCCAGCGTCCCGCTCACGAGCTCATCCACTGGGCGACCTCCTGTCTGGCCCAGGCATCCAGCCGGTGGATGTCGTCGAGCGTGGGATCAGCTTGGTAGGGGTGCTCGCGGAGCGCCCGCCCGGCGAGGCCCGCGATCTCCGTGAACGGCAGCCGGCCGGCGAGGAACGCACCGACCGCGACCTCGTTGCCGGCGTTGAGCGCCGCCCCGGCGGTGCCCCCGCGGGCGGCAGCCTCGAGCCCGAGCCCCACCGCCGGAAAGCGCTCCGGATCGGCGGGCTCGAAGTGCAACGCCAGGGGAGCGGTGAGATCCAGCCGCTTCGCCGGGCCGGGAAACCGCTCCGGATAGGCCAGCGCGTACTGGATCGGCATCTTCATGTCGGGGGGACCGAGCTGGGCGATCACCGACCCGTCGACGAACTCGACGAGCGAGTGGACCACCGACTGCGGATGGACCACCACTTCCAGTTTCTCAGCCGGGATGTCGAAGAGCCAGCGGGCCTCGATCAATTCCAGCGCCTTGTTCATCATCGTCGCCGAATCGACCGTGATCTTCGGCCCCATCGACCAGGTGGGGTGCTTGAGCGCCGCCGCGGGCGTGACTGCCGCCAGCGTGGCGGCGGACTGGCCGCGGAACGGACCGCCGCTGGCGGTGAGGATCAGCCGGCGGACTTCGTGCGGCGCCCCCGCGCGGAGAGCCTGGTGGATGGCGGCATGCTCGCTGTCGACCGGCAGCAGCGCCGCGTTGCGCCGGGCGGCGAGCCGCGTCATCAGTTGCCCGGCGGCGACCAGCGTTTCCTTGTTGGCCAGGGCCACGGTCTTGCCGGCGTCGAGGGCCGCCCAGGTGCTTCTCAAACCGGCCGCCCCGACGATCGCCGACACGACACGGTCGACCTCCGGCGCGGCGAGCAATTCGTCGAGACACCTGGCACCGACGGCCAGCCGGGTGCCGGGAGGCAGGTCGGCCGACGATAACCCGGCAGCCGCGGTCTCGTCGACGACCACCATCCAGGCCGGGCGAAAACGACGGGCTTGCTCGAGGAGACGGTCGACGCTGCGATGGGCGGCGAGCAGGTGGCAGCCGAAGCGCCCGGCGGAGCCGGCGATCACCTCCAGCGTGCTCGTGCCGATGCTTCCCGTCGAGCCGACGACCGCCACGGACAGTGGCCGACGGCGTGTCTGCCGGGCGCGGAAGCCGTCTCCCTCGGTCCCCGCGTCCCCCGTCGACGGCGCGGCAACGGGGGAACGTTCTGTCTGGGCCATGAGAGGCTTTCGCGGGGATCCGGTGAGACCCTGATGGTAGGATGTGGAGGTGGTGAGTGCCACCGCAGCGGTGGCTTCCAGCCGCGATCGGTGCCGCGGTCCACGGCACCGACCGCGGCCCCTGGGGAAATCATGCGGAAAAAAACCGAGCTCCCCGGCCGATCATCCGATCGGCGTGGTCCCTGGAACAATGGCAACCTCCTCTGGTCGCTCGTCGTCCTCGGTGCGGCGGGGTTGTTCGCCCTCAGCCTGCTGGGGACGGTCCCCGAACTCGAAGTCCCGTACAGCGACTTGGTGAAGCTCGTCCGCTCCGCGACCCCGGCCCGGCCGGCAGCGGGGGTGGCCGGCGACGCCCCGGCGGAAGCCGCAGCCCCCCCCGCCGGGCCGACCGGCTGGATCGAGGTCCGCGAAGGGGCCGGCGAAACGCGCCGTGACGGCCGCTACGGCGACCTCGAAGACGTGGTGATCGGCGACTACGCCGTCACTGGCACGGTGCGCGATCTCGACGCGGCGGACAAGGCGGCGTCCCGGCGCCGGTTCCGCACCGCGATCCGCCAGAGCGAGGCCTCCGCCGGACAGCTCGCCAAGTTGCTCGCCGAACAGGGCGTGCCGCACGGCTACGAGGCGGCTCCGTCGCCGTGGCGCAACTGGCTGCCGATGCTCCTGCTCACGGCGCTGTTCGGGACGCTCCTGTTCACCATGATGCGCCGGATCGGGGGGGCGGGCAGCCCGATGGCCTTCGGCCGCAGCCGCGGGAAGATGTACGCCCAAGAGGACCTCGGGATCACGTTCGACGACGTCGCCGGGATCGACGAGGCGGTCGAGGAGCTCCGCGAGGTGGTCGAGTTCCTCCGCAGCCCGGAGAAGTACCAGGTCCTCGGCGGTCACATCCCCAAGGGGGTGCTGTTGGTCGGGCCGCCGGGAACCGGCAAGACGCTGCTGGCCAAGGCGATCGCCGGCGAGGCCGGGGTGCCGTTCTTCGGCTTGTCGGGCAGCGACTTCGTCGAGATGTTCGTCGGCGTCGGCGCGGCGCGGGTCCGCGACATGTTCCAGCAGGCCGAGGCCAAGGCCCCGTGCATCATCTTCATCGACGAGCTCGACGCGCTGGGGAAGACGCGCGGCACGAGCGTCGTCGGCGGCCACGACGAACGCGAGCAGACGCTCAACGCGCTGCTCGTCGAGATGGACGGTTTCGGTAGCAACAGCGGCGTGATCGTGATGGCGGCGACCAACCGCCCGGAGACGCTCGATCCCGCCCTCCTCCGCCCGGGGCGCTTCGACCGCCACGTCCTCGTCGACCGCCCCGACGTCCGCGGCCGAGAGGCGATCCTCAAGGTCCACGTCGCCGACGTGAAACTCGATCCCTCGGTCAACCTCGAGCAGGTCGCGCGGATCACGTCGGGGTTCTGCGGCGCCGATCTGGCCAACCTCGTCAACGAGGCCGCCCTTCTCGCCGCCCGCAACAACAAGACCGCGGTCGGGATGACCGAGTTCAACGAAGGCGTGGAGCGCGTCACCGCGGGGCTCGAGAAGAAGAAGCGGGTGATCCACGAGGACGAGAAGCGGCGCGTGGCGTACCACGAGGCGGCCCACGCTCTGATCGCCTTCTCGCTGCCCAACACCGACCCGGTCCACAAGGTGTCGATCATCCCCCGCGGGCTGGCGGCGCTGGGCTACACGATGCAGCGGCCCGAGGACGACCGCTACCTGCTCACCCAAAGCGAGCTCGAAAGTCGGATCCAGGTTCTCCTCGCCGGGACGATCGCCGAGGAGCTGATCTACGCCGACGTATCCACCGGCGCACAGAACGACCTCGAACGGGTCAGCGAGATCGCCCGGGCGATGGTGATGGAATACGGCATGAGCCGGCTCGGCCGGGTGAATTACCGCCAGAGCCAGCGCTCGCCGTTCCTCGCCGGCGCCGGGGCCGACCTGCCCCCGTCGCGGAGCCACAGCGAACAGACCGCCCGGGAGATCGACGAGGAGGTCGAGCGGATCGTCAACTCCGGCATCGACCGGGTGCGGCGGATCCTCGAATCGCGGCGCGCCGCCCTCGAGGCGATCGCGCAGCGTCTCCTCGAGAAGGAGGTCATCGACGGGGTCGAGCTGCGGGCTCTCGTCGAACAGGCGACCGGCACCCCGCAACTGGTGCCGGGAACCGACGAACGGCGTGCGGTGCGCGTGCCGGGGACCGAGGTGGGCGAAGCAGCCCCCGACGCGGTCGCCGACGGCGTGTCGCGCCACGACCCGGCCGGCCGGCCGTGACCTGATCCGACCGGTCCCGGGCGACACCATCCGGACCCTCCCCGTTCACCACGTGTTCACCCGAACGACCGGCACCAGCGGTCGAGGCTGCCCGGGGCCTCATGCGGCACTCGCGCGGATGCCGATCACCACCACTAGTCCCCCTGTCCCGAAGGGCATGGGAGAGCCGACGGAGGGCGGTTTTTCCGCGATCTCGATGTGGCGGAGTGCGTTTCTGGCGGCAGGGATCTTCGGCTGCGTCATCGGCGCCGAACTGCTGATCGTCGACGCCGTGACGCTCCTGCCGCTCGACGGCGCCGGGGCCCCCCGCAACGTCACCGCCCCCGACTGGGCCCCGTGGAGCCTGCTCTCGGCCGGTGCCGTGACGATCATGCACTGCCTGACCGCCGGCGGTGGTTCAGCCCCGCCGCTGAAGAAACAACTGCCGCCCCACCACGGCTTCCACGGCGGCTGACGCGCGGCACCGTGGCGGTGATCGCACCGCCCGCTCAGCCGTTGTCGGCCGAGTCCGGATCGTCGCCGGCCGTGGTGTCGATCCGATCCTCGCGCAGCATCCGCGTCAGCGTGTTGGCGTGGACCCCGAGCAGTTTCGCCGCCCGCGCCTTGTGGCCACGGGTGATCTCGAGGGCCTGCTTGATCGCCTGCTGCCGGAGCTTGGCCAGGTCGAGGCAGGGGAGCCGGCCCCCGGCGGCCGGGGCGGATTCGGCCGGCTCGGTGCGCTGCGGGACCCGCGGCTCGATCTGGAGGACGTAGGCCTGCTCGATGACGTGCGACAACTGCCGCACGTTGCCGGGCCAGTCGAATCCGCAGAACTCCGCCAACACCTCGGGGGCCGGCGACCATGCCGGAAGGCGGTAGCGGTCGGCGTACATCCGCGAGAAGAAGGAGATGAACTCGGGGATGTCCTCGCGCCGCTCGCGGAGCGGCGGGACACGCAGTTCGATCATGTTGAGGCGGAAGTACAGATCCTCGCGGAACGTCCCCTTCGAGACCTCCCCCTCGAGGTTGCGGTTGGTGGCCGCCACGACCTGGACGTCGATCGGCACCGGCTCCTCGGCCCCGACCGGGAACACCTCGCGCTGCTGGAGCACGCGGAGCAGCTTGGCCTGCAGCTCCAGCGGCATCTCCCCGATCTCGTCGAGGAACACCACTCCTTCCTCGGCGGCACGGAAGATCCCGAGCGCCTTCCCCTGGGCACCGGTGAACGCTCCCTTTTCGTGGCCGAACAACTGACTCTCGGCCAGCGATGGCGACAGCGCTCCGCAGTTCACGGGCACGAACGGCTTGCCGGCCCGGGGGCCGCTGCGGTGGAGGAGCCGGGCCCACAGTTCCTTGCCGGTGCCGGTGTCGCCGCACACCAGGACGGTGCACTCGACCGCCGCCGCCCGCTCGATCGAGCGGGCGATCTTCCTCATCGTGGCGTTGCTGCCGAGCACCCAGTTGGCCGTCTCGCCGGCGCCATCGCCCCCCGCCGCGGACGTATCCTTCGGCCCCTTGGGCAGAGCGGCGGACTGGCCGTTGCCGTGGAGCCCGTCGACCCGTCGCTGCAAGCCGTCGGGAGGCGCCTCAGGAGGCGCCTCGAGGCTCACGACAGGATCGAGCGAGCCACCGGTGGGAAGCCGGGCGGCGCGGCCGAGACTGCGGAACGGACGGGGCTGGAATTCCATTCGACTTCCGTGCTGTGAGCCGGGTCTTGCCTGCCCGGCGGCGCGATCAAGTCACGATAGTAGAACGGCGAAAAGACCTTGAATCAAGCGTCACATACAGCCCTCACAGCCCGCCTAGACGGGTCTGAAACTCCCTCCATCCCCGAGAATCCCGCTCTTTGCGAGCCTGTGGCAACAGCTCTCGATCCCCTCTTCCGGAGAGGAAACCGCTACGGCGTGAGCGCCCGTGCCGGGTCGCTCCCGAAAAACAGGAGGTGCTGCCAGGGGAGGCGGTCAAATTCCCGCTCGAGGCGGAACCCGCCCGGCTCGAGCTCGGCCCGCACCTGGGCCTTGGTCATCTTGTGGAGCGGCTTGATCGGCACCGCCGCATCCTCGCCGCGGAACTCGGCGAGCACCAGCCGGCCGTCGCGCGACAAGCTCTCGCGGATCCGGGCGAGCATCGCTTCGGGGTGGGAAAACTCGTGGTACACGTCGACGCACAGCACGAGGTCGATCTCGCCCCGGGGGAGCCGGGGATCGATCGCGGTGCCGAGGATCAGGCGGAGGTTGGTGATCCCCTCCACCGCCGCCCGACGGGCGAGGAGCCGGAGCATCTCCGGCTGGATGTCGACGGCATACACCAGCCCCTCGGGCCCGACGCGGCGGGCCAGATCGAGCGTGTAGAAGCCATTGCCGGCGCCGAGATCGCACACGGTCTGGCCGGCGCGGACCTCGAGCGCCTCGAGCAGCATCCGGCAGTCCTCCTCGCGCTGCCGGCTTTCGCGCACCAGCCACGGGGCGCCGGTGTAGTGCATCGTCTGGGCGATCTCGCGCCCCATGTAGAACGGCGCCGGCGGCGGGATCGGCTGGCGCCGGTCGATCTTCATGTCGATCGGCGGCAGCCGGCCGCGCACCGGCCGCCGCGCCGGGGCGGGGTCGTCGCCGTCGTCGCCTTCGGGATCGTCCTCCGCCGCGGCCGCGGCGGCGGCGTCGGCAGGTGCCGCCACCTGCGCGGCGACCGGCAGCGCCACCGGCGCCAGGGCCAGCAGCAGCACCGGCACGGCGATCGCGGTCAGGCAACGCATCTTCGTAGTATAGGAGACCGCCCCGACCTCGGTCACGCCGCCGCCGCATCCTCGTCGAACGCCGGCACGCCGTCGGCATCGGAAAAGCCGACGAGCGAAATCCCCCCCGCGGCGGCGGCGGCGGCGAGTGCCGCGGCATCGACGAGGATCGTCCGCCCCGCCTCGATCGCCAGGACCCGGCCGCGGCCCGCGCGGATCGACTCGAGCGTGCCGATGCCGACGGTCGGCATGTCGTAGCGGAGGTCCTGCTGGGGCTTGGCGACCTTGACGACGACGAAGCCCCCGGCCGGGCAGAGCGTGCCGGCGCGGCGGATGCAGGCGTCGGTCCCCTCGATCGCCTCGAGGGCCAGCGGGGCGCGGCGGCGGACGACCACCGTCTGGCCGATGTCATGCCGCCCCAGTTCCTTCGCCAGCCGCCACCCGAAGGCGACGTCGGCCAGCTCGGCGGCCGACAGCGGCCGCCCGGCGAGCAGCCCGGGGGTGGCGAGGAGCTCCGGGGCGAATGCCGTGGCCGGGCAGATCCGCACCCCCCCGGCCTCGAAGGCGGCGGCGATTGCGGCGAGAAGCGAATCGTCGCGGTTGTCCTTCCGCCGGCTCACGAAATGGGGCCAGAACGTCTTCAGCCCGCGCCAGTCGGGCAGATGGTGGAGCCAGGCGCGGCGCGCGAACAGCTTCGTCTTGTGGATCTTGCCCGCCATCGTCGCCCGGCGGGCGCCCGCGCGGCGGAAGAAGTCGATCGCCTTGCCGATCTCGGCCACGCCCACCGTGCCATGGACATCGGCGAGCGGTTCGAGGGCGGCGTCGGCGTGATCGCGGATCGTGAGGATCGCCGTCCGCCCGCCGTGGCGGCGGATCGCCTCGGCGACGACCTCCGGGTAGCGCCCCCAGCCGGCGAGGATGCCGATCGTCTCACCGTCCAGTCCGCGCGCCGGCTCCATCGACCGCCTCGGCCTCAGGCCGCCTCCCGTTCGCCCGCCGGCGGGGCGGCGGCTGCCAGCGCCGCGATCCGCGCCATCAGGTCCTTGAGCTGCCGGCGCATCTCCGGCAGCTTGCTGATCGCCGCGAGCTGCAGCTTCCGCTCGCGGAGGTCGATCGCCGGCTCGCCGAGGACGGTGGCCCCGGCGGCGACGTCACACGACACGCCCGAGCGGGCGCCGAGCACGGCCTTGTCGCCGATGTGGACGTGGTCGCGGACACCGACCTGCCCGGCCATCACAACCCAGTCGCCGGTCGACGTGCTCCCGGCGACGCCGACCTGCGAGCAGAGCATGTTGTGGCGGCCGATCCGGCAGTTGTGGGCGACCATCACCTGGTTGTCGATCTTCGTGCCGCGGCCGACCGTGGTCGGGCCGTAGGTGCCCCGGTCGATCGTCGCCCCGGCACCGACCTCGACGTCGTCGGCGAGCTCCACCCAGCCGAGCTGTGCCGACAGTTCGAGTTGGTCGCCGGCGAGCCGGTAGCCGAAGCCGTGGGCACCGAGCACGGCCCCCGCATGGATCCGGCAGCGGCAGCCGACGACCGTGTCGTCCTCGAGGACGGCGTTGGGATGCACGACGGTGCCCGCGCCGATCCGGCAGCCGGCGCCGATCCGCGCCCCGGAGTGGATCGTGACGCCGTCGCCGAGCACCGCTTCGGGGCCGATCGTCGCCAGCGGGTGGACGTCGACGTCGGTGCCGAGGACGGCCGTGGGGTCGACCACGGCCTGCGTGCTGACGCCGCTCCGCCTGAACGCCCGCGGAGGCCGGAAGCAGAGGACGGCGGCGGTGAACGCGGCGTGGACGTCGGCAACCTCGATCGACGGCCGATCGAGCGGGCCGGTGCCGGCCGGCACCAGCGCCGCCGCGGCGCGGCTCGTGGCGAGGCGCGGGAGGCGCTCGGCGGCGTCGACGAGCGAGAGGTCGGTTTCGGTCGCCGTCTCCAGCGTCGCCGCGCCGCTGACGGTGCAGCTGGCGCCGAGGAGCGTGCCTCCGACGCGGCGGGCCAGCTCGTCGAGAGGAAACGAGGGCATGGGAATCGCTCCGGGGGACGGCGGCCCGCGCCGGCGCCGTGGCAGCGCACGGGGAGGGGGAGGTATAGGGCGCGCGTCCCCCCTGCCGCAAGACGAGTCAGGCGGCGGCGCGGAGCGCGATCCACCCCGCCAGCAGGCCGCGGGCCGACCAGAGGACCGTCCGGATCCAGTTGCTCGTCACCAGCCAGGCGTGCGTCGCTTCGTCCCAGCCCCGGCTCAAGCGCTCGTGGCAGGGCACCTGGACGAGGAACGTGCTGGCCTGGAGGGCAACGAGGGCCCCGAGGGCCAGCCACGGCACCCACGCCGGCACGCCGCGTGGCGGGTACCGGACCAGGGCGGCGGCCAGCAGCCCTTCGATGAGCATCACCGGGACGACGATCCAGCCGGTGCGCTCACGATGTGCCGCCTCGTAGCGCGGGAAGTCGTCGTGCGGCCAGCCGGCCATCAGCGGGTAGTGGACGAGCTGGACATACCAGATGAGGCCGACCATGAACGCCGTCGCGGCGAGGTGGCCGATGGCGAGCCCGGCGGCACCCGTGCGACCGGCTACCGCCGCCGTCATTGTCCCGTCAGTGCCCCCCACGTCGCGGTCCCTCGGTCGGCGGTGGGCACGCGCCACGGATGCCGGGCGTCAGGTGACGATCTGCGGCTCGGTCTCGAGGTCGTCCTCGGCGTCGGCCGCCGTCGCGATCGAGCGCGGCGGCCAGAAGAAGATCAGCAGCATCAGCGCCGCCAGCACCGCCAGGCCGGCCGGCACGAGGAACAGCCGCCGGTAGTCGGTGACGTCGGCGGTGGTCAGCGAGCTCTGCAACGGGATGAAGAACCACTTCGCCGCCAGATCGCCGAGCCCGAGGACGAGGAGGTTGAACAGGCTCTGGGCGCTGGAGCGGACGTCCTTGGGGAAGACCTCGTCGATGAAGATGTAGAGCGTCGCGAAGAAGAACGCGTAGCAGATGCCGTGGAGCACCTGGACGGCGATGATCATCGCCTGGTTCTGCGGCATGAAGGCGAACACCGCGAACCGCACGGCATGGCCGAGGATCCCGAGGATCATCGTCCACTTCCAGCCGAGCTTGGCGAGCACGGCGCCGAGCACGCTCATCGTGAGGATCTCGGCCACCTGGCCGATGCTCATCACCGGCATGATCCATTCGGGCTTGATCCCGACGCGATCGCTGCCGAGGAACCCGCTGGCGAGGAGGAAGTAGCCGTTGTGGATCATCGAGTCGAGGAACGTGACGAGAAACAGCACCAGCAGGAACGGCTTGAGCAGGTACTGGCCGGCGGTCAGCGCCGCCAGGCCACTCCCGCCATCGGCGCTGCCACGGCGCGGCGGCGTGTGCGGGAGGGTGAGGCTGTAGGCGGCCAGCGCCAGCGACAGCACTCCCGAGACGAGGAAGATCGTCCGGCTGGCGGCGACGGCGTCGGCACCGGTCTTGCCCTGGAGGATGAAGTACAGCGGCCAGGCGACGAGGATCCAGCCGATCGTGCCTCCCATCCGCACCAGGCCGAACTCGCGTTTGGCATTGCTGAGGTGCGTGAAGGCGATCGAGTTGGAGACCGAGATCGTCGGCACGTAGAGCAGCGAGTGGACGAGCATCAGGCCGAAGAACGTGGGGAAGTCCTTCGCCCAGTACATCCCCAGGATCGCCAGGCCGCCGATCAGGTGGCTGGCGGCCATGAATTTCTCCGCCGCGAACGTGCGGTCGGCGAACTGGCTCGAGAACAGGATCCCGACGATCGACGCGATCGCGAAGGCGCTGCCGACCCAGGCCTGCTGGGAGTCGGAGAAGCCGAGCCCGTCCTTCCCCATGTAGCCCCAGATCAGCGGGAGCCACGCCCCCCAGATCGCGAACTCCAGGACCATCATCAGCCACAGCCGGAACGTCGGCGTCCCGGAGGCGGATGGATGCGAATCGGACGAGAACGGATTTGTGTTCATGATGGATGAGCCTACCTCGCCCCCCGGATGGGGCAAACGACACCTTCGGCTCGGCGGGCGAAACGGCGTGCCCGCCTGCCCCCCGACCGGTACGACCGTCACCACCCGTCCACGATTGATTGTCTCCGAAAACCGATCCTGCCCAAAGAGCAGGGAGGGGCAGGTGCACACTCATTGCAGGCTGCCGCCGGAAACTGCCAGGAACGGCAGACAGCCTCCCCGGCCATGCGGGCATCAGCCGGTGCGGACGCGGAGGTCGGCCAGACCGCCGTCGATTCCGATCACCTGCCCGGTGACCCACGACTGCGCCGGATCGAGCAGCCAGGCGATCGCCCGGGCGACGTCCCCCGGCTCGCCGAGGCGGCCGAGCGGGTGCATGGCGATCGATGCTTTCTCGGCCGGTTCGCTCGCGATCACGCCACGCGACAGGGGCGTCCGCACCAGGCCCGGTGCGACGGCATTGACCCGGATTCCGGCCCGGGCGTAGGTCGCCGCGGCGGACAGCGTGAGGCCGATGACACCGGCCTTGGCGGCGGCGATCGCCTCGTGGTTGGCAAGCCCGACCCGTGCCGCGGCACTGCTGACCAGCACGACCGCCCCCCCCTGCTGCCGCAGCACTTTGCCCGCCGCGTGGACGCAGGCGAACGCCGTCGTCAGGTTGGCGGCGAGCGTCGCCTGCCACTCCGCGGCCGTCGTCAGGTGAGCGGCCTTGAGGAGGATCGATCCGGCGCAGTTGACGATACCGTCGAGCCCGCCGAGACGGCCGGCGGCTCCTTCGACGCATGCCGACAGGGCATCGACATCGCTGGCATCACACGCAGCTCCGTCGCACCCGAGCCGGTGGGCCGTGGTGGCGACCCGGTCCGCGTCGCGGGCAACGAGAAATGGCCGGTGGCCAGCAGCGACGAGCGCTTCTGCGAGGGCCCCACCGATGCCACCGGTGCCACCGACGATCACGACGCGCTGCGACACCGCCATCTCCCACTCGGCCGCGGTCAGGCGGCACCGCGCTGCCGGCCGGACTCAGAGCCAGTCACCGACCGTCTGCTCGAGGTGTGCTTTGGCCGCCATCCCCCGGAGCTTTTCCATCGCGCGCGACTGAATCTGCCGGATCCGTTCCTTGCAGACGCCCATCGAGCTGCCCAGCTCACGGAACGTCCGCGGCGCCTGGCCGTCGAACCCGAACCGGGCGACGACGATCTGCCGCTCGCGGGGCTCGAGGTCGGCGAGGAACCCCTCGAACAGATTCTTGAGCAGGCCGATCTGCTCGGCGGAACAGTACGGCGACTGCTCGGACGACTCGGGGCGGTCCTTGAGGGCCGCATCGTCGACGACGAACCGAGTGCGGAGCTGACGATTGCGGTGCGAGATCCGGAAGAAGTGGCGCTGGATCGCGTAGGTGGCGTAGGTGCTGAAGCGGTTGCCGAGGGCGAAGTTGAACTTCTCGACCGCTCGCAAGAGCGCGATATTCCCCTCGGCGACGAGCTCGTCGAACGAAAGGTGCAGGTCGGCGAACTTCTTGGCGATCGAGACCACGAGGCGGAGGTTCGACGTGATCAGGATCGAGCGGACGGAGTCGGCCTCCGCGAGGAGCGACTCGACCGTCGCCATCTGCCGCTCGGTGGCGCGCTGCGGGTCGAGCTGCCCGCGGCGGGTCGCCGCCGTGAACTTCAGCCAGTTGAGCCGGCGAAAGTAGTACTGCTCCTCTTCCTTGGCGAGCAACCGGGTCTGGTACAGGCTGGCGAGGTACGGCGTCAGTTCGCGGCCGGCGGGAACATCGACGCCCGACTGCGTCAGCGGCACGGCCGCCTCGGCAGGCGGGGTGCTGGCCAGCGCCTCGGCGTTGGCCCCGAGGAACTGCCGGCAGGGGACGTAGTCGATCTTGCGGGCGAAGAAAGCCTCGCGCCGCTGGGCGGCAGCACTCTTGGCACGCCTTGTCTCGCCGGTCCGCCTGACCCGTTTGGCCGTCGCAATCATGGGCCGATCCTCATCTCGCCGCCTGGACCACTGTCGGCACCGCCCCGCTGACAGGTGCCATCGGACTAACCGGACCGGGGCGTGGCTGCTAACTGTCCGTGGACAAAGCCCTCCATGGCCTTTGTCCACTCAGGCGACCGCGGGAAACGCCGAGGGTTTCCCGGGCCGCCGTCGGCCGCATCCGGCGGCCGAGCCGAGCTGTCCGTGGACAAAGCCCTCCATGGCCTTTGTCCACTCAGGCGACCGCGGGAAACGCCGAGGGTTTCCCGGGCCGCCGTCGGCCGCATCCGGCGGCCGAGCCGAGCTGTCCGTGGACAAAGCCCTC
>VGZO01000057.1 GCA_016872555.1 Planctomycetota bacterium | reverse complement strand
GCCGCCGGCTCACTCCGGCAAGGTCCAGTCGATCGGCGTCTTCTGCTTGACCAGTGCCTGGAGCGCCGTGATGTCGGCGAGCAGCTGCGCGCTCGTGCGGCCGGTCTTGGCCATCTCCGCCGCCGCGATCCCGCAGGCGGTGCCGGTCGACCATTCGATCGGATGCAGCCGCGTCGCCGAGTTGGCGAGGAACGACTGCGCCATCGTCTTGCCGGCGACGAGCAGGTTGGAGAGGTCGCGGTGGGTCAGCGCCCGAAACGGGATCGAGAACGGCAGCGTGTCGTGGGCCGCCACCGCATACTCCGGCATCGAGCAGGTCGACACCGGGTGGATGTCGGCGGGATAGGCGCCGAGCGCGATCCGGTCGGGAAACACCGTCCCGGTGCGCCGCGCCGCCGGGCCCGAGAGATCGGCGAACTTCAGCACGAAGCCGTCGAGGCCGATCGCGCGGCGCGTGTCGCGGATGTAGGGGAGCTTGGCGAGGCCGTGCGCCGTGCCGAGAACGGCCGGCGCCAGCGCGATCCGCTCGGGCGCGATCCCGTCGGGAGCATGACGGCGGAACCACTGGTGCCAGGCAAACGCCCGGTCCTCGGCGCCGGCGAGCGCCGCGAGGTCGATTCCGCCGCGCCAGTCGGCCACCTGCGCGGCCGTGGCCGCCTTCGACGTGAACAGGTAAGCGTGGGGATAGTCGTTGCCCCCCTCGCCATGCTTCTGGGAGTAGCCCCAGTTCTGCAGGCAGACGTCGCCGGTCGCCGGGGCCCCTTTGCCGCGGATCCGGCGGTAGGTCCAGATCTTCGTCCAGGCATCGGGTTTGTCGCCGTAGGCGCCGTAGCCCATGTCGGTCGCGCGGACCGGGCGGTCGGGCTCGCCGACCGGCTCGGGGTGGATCTCCTGCGCGAAGCAGTACACGGTCGCCTGGCCACAGGTGTCGGCGCCGGGCGCGGTGGTCAGCGCGCCGTCGGATTCCTCGACCCCCTGGAGATAGTCCTTGCCCGACAGGGCGAGGACCTCGCCCCACTCCGTGGCGTCGACGAACACCGGCGTCTTCCCGGCGCGCGGCACGAACCGCAGCACTTCCTTGGTGAACCGCGCCGAGTCGGCCGGGGAGTACCAGTCGGCCAGGTCTACGGACGGCAGCCGGTCGTAGCCCCGCGCGGCGACACCGGGACGCGGTACCCTGCGGATGCACTCGAGGCCTTCGACGCGGCCGCCGTCGGCGGAGAGCGTGACCTTCTTCACGACCGTGTCGCGGAACACGACGAGGCGGTCGCCGCAGGCACGCTCGAGCGGCTCGAGGTGCTTGGCGACGAACGCGTCGGGGCAGAAGCAGAACCGGCTCACCCAGCAGTCGCCGCGCGGATCGATCGACTGCACGAGCTGGAGGAACCGCGGCGTCATGTTGGCCGGGAGGCGCGCCACCTTCGACACCGAGTAGGGGGCACCGCCGTCGGCGGGCTTGATCGAGTGCCAGGCCTCGTCGATCGCCGGCACGCCGCTGCTGGTGAGCTGGCCACCGACCCAGTCGGTCGGCTCGATCAATGCCGTCGCCGCCCCCGCCTCGGCGGCGGCCAGTGCCGCGGCGAACGCCGCCGTGCTCCCTCCGGCGATCACGACGTCGAACCGGTCGAGAATCTCGACCGCCCGTGCCGGGGGCACGACGAGCGCGGCGAGCGCACCGGCCCACACCCATGCCGAAAGCGCCCTGCGCCCGACCGACTGCCCGGCTCGCGCGACTGCCGCCATCGAAGCCTCCTCTACCCGTGCCGAGATGTCCTTCGGTCCGGGGTCTGACCGCGTGAATCCGCTCCGAAAATACCGACTGCTGCCAGAGCGACAGTGCCAACCGATCTCGGCGGGTTTGGCATCATCGTCCTACGGGGACCGTTGGCAAAGGACCCGCCGCTACCCGCAAAGGGGCCGATGGCTCCGAACGCCGTTCGCCAACCCCCCCTTTTTTCACGTCCCACACGGGGAGAACTTGCGAGGAACACAGGGACCGCCTGATTCGGCCTCTCGCCTTTTGACACGTTCCCTCTATAAAAAGTTCCGATCCATCGCGCGGGGGGTGGGCATTGTAAGTGTTTGGCGAGCAAATGGTGCCCGGCCTCCGTAGTGACCGACGCGAGGACGGCAGGGAGAAGCTCATGGTCGGTTCCTGGAAACGAGTGGTCGTCGGGGCACAGGTCGCACTGGTCGTCGCGCTGGCCATCGGCTGCGCGAAAAGCGATCCGTTCGCCCGCCAGCCCGTGAAGGGCAAGATCACGTGGCAGGGCAAGCCGATCCAGTTCGGCACCGTCACGCTCGAACCGGCCGCAGGGCAAAAGACCGGTGCCACCGCGTCGATCGCCAACGGCGAGTTCTCGATTCCGCGGAATGCCGGCCCGAGTCCCGGCACCTATGCCGTCTGGGTTCACGCGTTCGATCGGGGCGCCGATCCGCCTCCCGGCACCGCCCCTGGTGAAGAGGGCCCGCCGCCGAAAGACATTCTTCCGGAGAAATACCTCAACAACGCCGCCGGTCAGTTCGAGGTCAAGCAGGCCAAAGACGACGCTCCGAACGAACTGTCGCTCGACCTCCCCTGACCACCCGTTCCGTTTTCTCGGGAGCCCTCGGGAGCTTTCCCGATCCGTCCACCGCCGGCGGAGTTGAAGCCCGCCGGCGAAGAAAGTGTCGGTATCGATTCGTCACTGATCCATCGGGTTCCATTTCCATTTTCATTCCTGGAAGGAGTTTCCCATGAAGTCGTCCCTGCCCCCGGCGCCGAAGCGCCCGGGATTCACGCTCGTCGAGCTGCTCGTGGTGATCGCGATCATCGGCACGCTCGTCGGCCTGCTGCTGCCCGCGGTCCAGGCGGCCCGCGAGGCGGCCAATCGCTCGAGCTGCACCAACAAGGTCAAGCAGATCGGCCTCGCGTTCCAAAACTACCACTCGTCGCGCGGCAGCCTCCCGGCGAGCGACTACAACGCCGGCGGCGACTGGGGCACCTGGCAGCTCGCCATCCTGCCGTTCATGGAGGAGAACGCGCTGTACGACCGCTATCAGGGGTTCATGCGCGGCACGGCCCCCGGGTCGACGACCGTCACCAACTACAGCCACGTCAACAACCGCCCCGTGACCACGACGCTGATCCCGCAGCTCCTCTGCCCGAGCGACGCCAGCGATGAAAACACCCGGTCGCCGAATTTCTTCAACATCACCAAGCACAATTACGTCGTCAACGGCGGCAATACCAACCGGATGCAGGACTTCCCCGGCCGTGGCACGCCGCTCAACGGCGTGATCTACGGTGGCGCGCCGTTCATCCGCAACGGCAAGAACCCGGTCAACAACGTCAACGGCCGCCTCGTGAAGTTTTCCAACATCCCCGACGGCCTGTCGAAGACGATGATGGTTTCGGAGACCTGCCTGGGGATCAATCCCAGCGTCACCACCTCCGACCTCCGCGGCTTCACCTGGTGGGGTCCGGGCGCCGTGTTTCACGCGTTCAACGGCCCCAACTCGCCGACGCCCGACCAGTTCCAGTTCGCCTCCTACTGCAACAACCAGCCGATCAAGAATCTTCCCTGCATCCAGGCCGCCGAGGTCCAACTCGCGGCCCGCAGCCGGCATCCGGGCGGTGTCAACGTCGGCAGTTGCGACGGCTCGATCCGGTTCGTCAGCAACGACGTCGATATCGCCATCTGGCGCGCGGCGTCGACCGCCGAATTCGGCGAGAGCCTGTCGCTCGACTGACATCCACGCCGCGGGGCTGCCCGCAGCGACCATCGTGACGACACGCATGCCGCCGCCGCGGGGCCAACCCCGCGGCGGCGGTTTTCATTCGCTCTCGCCCACCGCCGGAGGCGTGACCGGCACCATCCAGGAAAGCGGTCCGGCCTGCAGCCAGACGAGCAGGCCGACCAGCGTCGCCAGCGCCAGGCTGTGGGGGAGCACGCGGCGCAGGATCCTCCCTTCGGCACGCTCCAGGCCCGTGGCGGTGGCACTGACGACGATGCTCTGGGCGTCGATCATCTTCCCCATCACACCGCCGGTGCTGTTGGCGGTGCAGATCAGCAGGGGGTCGAGGGAAAGCTGTTCCGCGGTGACGCGCTGCAGACTGCCGAACATCGCGTTGCTCGAGGTGTCGGAACCGGTCAGTGCCACGCCGAGCCAGCCGAGGATCGCCGCGAAGAACGGGTAGGCGGCGCCGGTGCCGGTCAGCGCCAGCCCGAGGATCACGTCGGTCCCGGAATACCGCGTCACGAACGCCAGCGCCAGCATCGCGGCGATCGTCGCCAGCGAGCCGGCGAGGTCACGGAGCGTGGCCACGGCGATCCGCCCCGCGCGCCGCCAGGTGATCCCCAGCCACGGGACACTGGCGAGCCCCGCCAGGAGAATCGCCGTCCCCGACGCCGACAGCCAGTTGAGCCGGTACACCGCCGGCTCCGGCTCGCGTGCGTGCCGCGTGACCGGCGGGACCTTGGCGACGCGCTGGTGCAGCCGCGGCACCGGCCACTGCGGCGCCACCACCGCCGTCGGCACAAGCGCCGGCCCGCCGGGCAGTGCGTTGCCCTCGAGCACCCCTTTCACCGCCGGCACGCCCCAGGTAAACACCGCCGCCGACACTGCCAGCCACGGCGCCCACGCCCAGGCGACGCGCGCCGCCGGCAGCGGGGGCCGGGCCCGGCCGCCGCGATCGCCTCCGCGCGCGGCGCCCGGCAGGGTCCACACCTCGGCCGGCTTCCAGACGCGGAGAAACGTCGCCAGCGCCACGAGGCTGACGATCCCGCCGACGACGTCGACCAGCGCCGGCCCGACGAGATTGCTCACCGCCGCCTGCACCGTGGCGAACGACACGCCGCACACCAGCACCGCCGGCCAGACGCCGACCAGACCGCGCCAGCCGGCCATCGCGGCCACCATCCACGCCGGCACGATCAGCGAGAACAGCGGCAACTGCCTCCCCGCCATCGCCGAGATCGCCTGCTCGTCGAGGCCGGTGACCCGGGCGAGCGTGACGATCGGCGTGCCGAGGGCGCCGAACGCGACCGGAGCGGTGTTGGCAAGCAGGGCGACGCACGACGCCTCGAGCGGCGGAAATCCAGCCCCGGCCAGGAGGGCCGCCGAGATCGCCACCGGCGCCCCGAATCCCGCCGCCCCCTCGAGAAACGCCCCGAAGGAAAACGCGATCAACAGCGCCTGCAGCCGGTGATCGGCCGACAGGCTCGTGACCGACCGCTTCATGATCGACAGCGCCCCCGAGTCGGCCGTGAGCCGGTGGACGAACATCGCCCCGACGACGATCCACCCGATCGGAAACAGGCCGAACGCGGCGCCGTGGAGCGCCGCGGCCAGCGCCGCGTCGACGGGCATCCCGACGACGCCGATCGCCACCACCAATGCCGTCACCAGCCCGGCCACCGCGGCGCGGGCAGCCGATTGGCCGGCCAGTGCCAACAGGCCGAGGAGCACGGCCAGCGGCAGCAGCGCGACGACCGTCGAGAGGAGGGGCGAGGAGAGCGGGTCGTAGTTCTGCAGCCACTCCATCGCCGCCCTCCGCTCACAGACCCCACAGCACCAGCGCCAGCGCCCCGATCCCGACCGCGACCAGCGCCCCGCCCATGAACCGCGCGATCGCCGGCCGATCGGCGTAGCGGTAGTCGTCGGCGGCGATCGCGGCGAGGAGCCGGCGGTGCTCCCACATCCCCGCCAGCGTCGCCACGATCCCCAGGCCGATCAGGGCAACGCCGAAGAACCGGGTCTTCGTCTGGGCCGCGCCGTCGAAGCGCTGGTCGATGGCGACCGCGGCCTGGCCGAGGCGCTCGATGGCGAAGCCGAGGCTGATCATCGCCAGGCTGGTGCGGATCCAGGCCAGCAGCGTCCGGTCGGCCGCCTCACGGTTGCGCTCGCGCGCCAGTTCGTTGACCAGCGACGTCGGCGCGGGCCCCGGCTCGTCGTCCATCGTGCTGGTCCCCCTCGCGGCCGGCACAGCGACGGCGCCGACGGCGCGGGAGGATACCATCCTCCGCCCGCGCCGTGATCCGGTCGCCCGTGTCCGCTCAGGGCACCTCGAGGCGGACCGACGCCGACCGGGCGGAGAATTCCGGGGCGTAGCGGCTGGCGATCGTCGCGAATCCGGCGCTGGCAGTGCCGCGGCGCGCGACGCGCAGGGCATATTCGAAGACGTGCGTGCCACGCGGGAGGTGCTCGAAAAACAGCCGCGTCGACGCGTCGCCCACCGCCTGGTACCAGACGACGCCGTCGCCGCTTCGCCAGCCGGAGAGCATGTCGACCGGCTCGGCGAGCGCCGGGCGGTGGTCGGCCAGTTCAAGGAAGCCGTAGTCGCGGTCGCTGGTCACCACGAGGCGGACGACGACTTCGTCGCCGGGGGTGAGAGCGGGGCCGCCCCCGCCGCCGGCCCCGCCAGTGAGCGGCTCGAGGACCGGACCGGCCTTCGTGGAGCGCTTCACGAACAGCCGCTTGTCGATCGCCAGCTCGGCGCGGCCGGCCGCGGCGACGTCGTCGATCGCCGCCCGGTGGAGCCAGTGGACGGCACCGAAGGCGAGCCCTTTCCCCGCCGTCGAAAACGTGATCGTCGCCATCGCGGGTGTGACGGCGGCGCCGACGAGGCGCGTCTCGGTGTAGCCCGTGCCGGCGCTGCCCGCGCCGCCGTCGGCCTCTGTGCCACCGATCGTGACGGCGACCGGGGGTGAATCGGCCAGCACGTCGGCTCCGCGCCCCAGCAGCGCCCCGACCGCGTCGGCCGTCGCGGCGCTTGCTCCCCAGCGGTCGGTGCGCTTCCGGCACACGAGCCAGGCCTTCAGCGCCTCGACCGCGGCAGCGTCGCCGGCGACCTCGTCGAAAGCTTCGATCATCAGGGCCTGCGTGGCGATCGGCGCGTGGGCCCAGCCCCACCAGCCGGGGTGCGGGTCGCGCCACCACATTCCCTGCCACGACTCCCCCTCCGCGCCCGGCGGCACGGCGGCATCGACGGCGCGCTGGCGGAGGCTGTCGACGATGCCCCGCGCCGCCTCGCGCCGCCCGGCGCGAAACAGCGCCAGCGCCGCCTGCCCCTGGGACAACCGGGCATCGAGCTTCATCCAGGTCCGCGCGGCGATGTCGAGGCCGTACTCGAGGGCGGCGGCGGCCTCTCCCGCGGCGGGCATGTCGGCCGCGAAAAAGCTCCGCGCGTAGAGGGCGGCGGCACCCAGCGGCGTGATCGTCGCGGCGGCGCCGAGCCGCTCGGCGGCGCGCCGCTGGGCGACCAGACGGCCGTCGAGCCACGGCAGCGCCGCCAGCGCCGGCTGGATATCGACCGGCACGCCGGCGGCGCGGAGGCGGCCGAAACCGGCGACGATCGCCACCGTCACCGGGTCGCTCGTCGCCCCGCCGGGGAACCAGGGCCAGCCGCCGTCGGGGTTGCGAAGCGCTTCGAGGCGCGCGAGGGCCGCTGCCGTGTCCGCGGTGGTCCGGTTGGGATCGAGGAGCAGGCCGATCCGGGCCCGCGCGGCCCGCTCGTCGGCGGCGGCGCGGACCCAGGGAGTCTCCTCCAAGAGCGTCCGGACGAGACTGGCGTCGCGGTCAAGCGCGCTTGCGAGCTCCCCCCCTTGCCGCCACTGCTCGAACACCTTCCCGATCCGCGGGTCGGCCGTCGCCAGCCGGGCGGCCAAGGCGTTGGCGAACAGCCGTGCAAACAGCCCCTCGGTGCTCTCGTCGGGCTCCTCGACAAGGACGGGCAGCGCGAGCACGGCGTACCAGGCGGGGTTGGAGGCGGCCTGGACGACGAGCGCCTCGCTCGTCGCACCGCCGGCGGCGAGCCGCTCGAGCGACACCGTCCGCCGCGCCGGGCCGCGGAGCGTGACCGGCACCGTGTCGGTGACCGGGACTCGGGCGGGGAGCACCGGGAGCAGCCCCTGCTCGCCGTCGCTGCTGCGCGGTGCCACGCCGGTCGCGGTGTATTCGAGGAAGTCGGTCCCGGACGCGACGCGGAGCGTGAACGGCACCACCACAGTCGCGCCGGCGGCGACGTCGAACGGCAGCTCGCGCGGGCCGTCGACGAGCCCGCCGCGGTCGGCGCCGCTCCGCGCGTCGGCCAGCGCCAGGCGGACGGTGCCGGTGAGGCGCCCGCTCGAGCGGTTGCCGACCTTCACCGGAATCTCGACCACGTCTCCTTCGCGCACGAAGCGCGGCACCAGCGGCTCGACCGACAGATCCTTGGCGGCGACGGTCGTATCGACCAGCGTGCCGCTGCGGAGGCGTGCGTCGTGGGCGAGCCCCTTGAACGACCAGGTGGTGAGCGTGTCGGGCACGGTGAACTCGATCGTCACCGTACCGTCTGGCGCGGTGGCCAGCGCCGGCAGGAAAAACGCCGTCTCCACCAGCCGCCGCCGTGGTGGCGGCACCGGCGCCGGTGGCGCGCCTGCCGCGGCGCCCGGCGGAGGAGGGGCGTCGGCAGCCGCCGCTCCAGGCACCCCCGGCGGCATTCCGCCGCGCTCGCCCTTGGCCAGCGGCACTCCCAGGGCGGTGGCGGCCAGCATGCCGTCGGCCATCGCGACGGCACCCCGCATCGCCCGGCCACGGCCACCGCCGAAAAACCGCGGCCAGCCGAACGGATAGCGGAATTCACGGTATTCGAGCGCCGGCACCTCGACCTCGGGAACGACGAATTGGCCGCCGGCATCGACCAGCGCCGCCACGCCGTTGGTGAACTGGTCGGTGACGGTTCCCGCCTCGCGGCGAAACAGCCCGAGCAGACCGGCATCGGGCCAGGCATGGGGCGCCAAGGCGTCGAGCGAGCGGTCGGAGAGGATGGCGAGCAGTTCCGCCAATGCCGGCGCACCAGCCGCACCATCGGCGTCACCGAGGCCGCCGACGCGCACGCGCCATGTCTCGCCGGCCCCCGGTTCGACGACCCGCCGGAAGCGCTCCCATTCGACCGACAGCTTCCGGTCGGTCCAGGGGACGTCGATCGTGCGCGCGACCGCCGTCAGCCGGCCGTCGCGCACCAGCCACGCCCGGACGGTGAACCCGCCGCGCTGCTCGGCGGTGACCGGCAGCGCGACCGGCCACTGCGTCCGCCCCGGTTCGGTCCACCCGCGCGACACCGTCCGCCCCGCCTGCGAGATCTCGACCAGCGCCCGGCCGGTCGCGTGGCCGGTGCCGAGGATCGCCCGGAACGTGTCGCCGGGGGCGGCGTCGCGCGCTGCCGCACTGAGCGCCAAGGGAACCTTCACGCCATAGGCCGCCGCCGCCGGATCGATCACCTCGACCAGTTGGACGCTCTTCGCCGCCATCGCCGCACCCGCGCCGGGGAGCGTGACCGTCGCCCGGTAGAGCCCTGGCGGCAGCGGCACCGTGACGGTCGCGGCGCCGCTGGCATCGGTGGCGACCGCCGCCGCATACACCTCGGCGCCGTCGGGCCAGCCGGCCGGGTCGGACGGATCGGGCGCCGGCGCACCGCCTCGACCGAGGCGCGGCACGAGCGGCCCGCGCGGCACCGTCGCCGGCTGCACGAGCCGGGCCACGGTCAGCCGGCCGGCCGCCGGCCGGGGCGCACCGTCGAGCGACCGCGTCGCGACCTCGATCTTCACCTCGGCCGGCCCCGCGGCACCGGCCACCTGCCAGCCGGTAGTGGACAGCGTCGCTTCGATGTCCGTGTATCCGGCCGACACCGTCCGCTCCGCGGAGTGGGTCTCGCCGCCGCCGTCGGTGACCGTCGCGTCGATGCGGAAGCGAAATACCGGGAGGGCCTCCCGCGGCACGGCCCGATCGGCCAGGGCCTCGAACCTGACCGTGAACCGCCCCATCTCGTCGGTGATCGCGCTGCCCCGCGCGACGCGCCGGGCCACCCCCCCGGCCGGCAGGCCAGGGACGAACCACCGGCACCACTCGGGCCAGCGCACGAGGCGCTCGACGCGCCAGCGCACGTTCGCGCCGGCGACCGGCAGGCCCGTGTAGGTCGTCGCGGTACCGCCGAGGACGACCTCCTCCCCGAGGGCAACGCGCCCGTCCGGCTCGGCCAGCTCGACCAGGAACTTCGGCCGCCGGTACTCCTCGACCCGGACGCCCACGACCCCCTGCGCCGCGCCGGCCGCGGCCGTGAGCGACCACTGACCGGGCAGGCCGCCGGGGGGCAGCGCGAACGAGCCGTCGAACGAGCCGGTGGCCCGGGTCATCGTCGCGGCCGTCGCCACCTCGCGGCCGTTGGCATCGCGGAGGGTGATCGTGACGGGCCGGTCGGCGAGCGCCGCATAGTCGCCGCGCTCGCGGTCGCCGCGGCAGGCGATCCCCTTGTAAAAGACGGTCTGGCCCGGCCGGTGGATGCCGCGGTCGGTGACCAGCACGATCGTGGCCACGTCCCTGTCGAGCGCCGTCGGCCAGACCTGGAGCGGCTCGGCGACGATCTGGTGGCGCACGCCGGCGATCGTCGCCGCCGCGGCGATCACCAGCTCGTTGCCCGGTGCGGCGGGAAGCTGGAAGCGGCCGTCGGCGTCGGTCGTCACCGTGGCCGCCGCCCGGAATGCCTGACGGCGCTGGCCCCCCTCGGGCCGCCAGGGGGTCACCTCGGCACCGGCCACCGGCTCGCCGGTCACCAGATCGACGACGTGGCCAACCGCCGGCAGCACGGGCGCGGGGCCGTCGCGCCCCGTGAACACCGGCCGCGACGACTCGGTGACCAGCGCCAGCCGCGTCACCCACACCAGCGTCACGCTCACCGGGTTGTCGTCGCCGGGAGCGCCGGCCTGCGGGCTGGCCACCAGCCACCAGGCGCCGGGGGCGAGCCCCGCGGCCAGCTCGTCGACGGCGACCTCCTCGTCGCGCTGGCGGAAGTCGGGTGTCGCCGGCAGCTCGACCACGCGCTGCCGCTCGGCGGGGAGCGCCAGGATCGCGTCGCGGTCGTCGTCGTCGATCCAGGACGCATGGGCCTTGCCCGCGGCGAGCCGCGCCTGCCAGTCGGCCCGGCAGAGGCGGAGGTGGAGGCGCGTGAGGTTGCGGTAGCGCACGCACACGGCCGGCCATGGCTCGGCCCAGGCGCGCTCGGCGATCACCTGCAACTGCGGCACTTCGAGGGCCGCGGCGAGCTGCCGGCAGTGACGCCCTCCCGGCGAGTCGGGATGCCGCGCCGCCCCCTCGCGCGAAAGCGCCAGTGCCGCAGCCGGGTCGTCCCCCTGGAGGAGCGTGGCGAGGTGGTAGCGGCCAAGGGCGCCGGTCGGATCGTCACCGGCGGCGGCGATGAAGGTTTCCAGTGCCTCGCGGTGGCGGGCGGCGACGTTGTCGCCCACGGCGCTTCGCGCCGCCCACTCGATCCGCTCGAGGTCCGCGGCGAACCGCGCGGTGGGGGTGTCGTCGGCCGCGTGGAAGTCGAGGAGCTCGCGGTGGAGGAGCGCCGCCGCCAGCAGCGGCGCGGCGGCGTCGGCGGTGGTGCCTTCCGGCCGCCAGGCGCGGAAGGTGTCGGCATCGGCCAGCGCCGGGCCCGCGGCGTCGATCTCGAACGCATCCTCAGGCTCGACCAGCCCGCGCTCGCCGAGGGCGAAAAACGACAGGCTGTCGTGGGCGACGACGTCGAACAGCGTCGGCCGCCAGGCATCGGGCATCGGCGCCGGCGGCAGGAGCAACGCCCACCGTTCCACCGGCTGCCCCTGGAGCCGCCGCCGCTCGGGGCTCCCCGGCGGCCCGATCGCCGCCGCGAAACGGCCGCTGATCTCCGCGATGATCCGGGGCAGATCCCACTCGGCGATCGTCTCCAGCCCCCCGTCGGCACCGCCGGCGGTGCGCTCCTGGTAGCGCCAGCGGTTGGCGAGGAAGTAGCCAACCAGCCAGTTGGCCTCGATCGCCTCGAGAACCTGCCGCGTCGCCTCGGGCGCCTCGGCGATCCGCCGCGCGAGGCGCACGACACGCTCCGGATCGTCAGGGGGCCGGTCACCCGTCTCGACGACGACGCGCGTCGCGATGGCGCGGGCTGCCTCGTCCCAGGCCCCGGCGGCGACGGCCTCCGCCTCGATCCCCGCCAGCGCCGCGCCGGCCGACTGCGGCCGGGCTTCGTCGAGCGCCTGCTGGACACGCCGCCACGCCTCCGCGCGTGGTCCCGGCGGTTCGTCGGCCGTGACTCGTCCGCCCATCATCGCCCCCCCGATCGTGATCACGACTGCCAGCCACGCCATGCCGCCGCGCGCCATCGCCCCCTCCACGCTCGTGTCCTCCGCCACCGGAGCCGCCGGTCGCGCGCCGCCGGTCGCAGTCTACGCCCCGACGTCCGCGGCTGTCCGCCGCAGGCGTGCGGTAGCATGGACGCTTCCCGCTCCCGACCTCGGAGACCAGCGCCAGTGAAAATCGTCCGCTTCCTCTCCGCCGGCAGCGAGTGCCTGGGCCGGCTCCACGCCGACGGCCGCGTCACGCTCCTCGACGGCGAGCTCTTCGGCCGGCTCACCGACAGTGGCCGGCCGGCGACGGTCGACAAGCTGCTCGCGCCCCTCGAGCCGCGCGACATCCTCTGCATCGGGCTCAACTACAAGCGCCATGCCGCCGAAGGGGGCCAGGCGGTGCCCGAGCACCCGGTGCTGTTCCTGAAAAACTCCGGCGCCGTGCAGAACCCCGGCGATCCGATCGAGCTGCCGCGCACGCTGCGCAGCGACATGGTCGATTACGAGTGCGAGTTGGCGATCGTGATCGGCAAGGCCTGCCGCAACGTCCCCCGGGCCCGGGCCCTCGACCACGTCCTCGGCTACACCTGCGCCAACGACGTCAGTGCCCGCGACTGGCAGCGCAACGGCGGCGGCGGCCAGTGGTGTCGCGGCAAGACGTTTGCGACCTTCTGCCCGCTCGGGCCGGCGCTGGTGACCACCGACGAGATCCCCGACCCCGGCCGGCTGGCGATCCGCACGCTCGTGAACGGCCAGGTGATGCAGGACTGGAACACCTCCGACATGATCTTCGACGTGCCGACGCTGGTCGAGTTCCTCTCGGCGAGCATGCACCTCCGCCCCGGCACGGTGATCCTCACCGGCACGCCCCACGGCGTCGGGTTCGCACGGACGCCACCGGTCTACCTCCGCCCCGGCGACGAGGTGACGATCGAGATCGAGGGGATCGGCCGGCTCACCAACCCGGTGATCGAGGAGCCCGGCGCCCGCTGACGAGCCGGCGCGCACACACCATGATCCATCACGGCACGGGTTGTTCGCGGGGTATCCCGGCCAGTGCCCCGAGCCGGTCGAGAAGCGCGAGCCGCTCGGCGGACGGCTCGATCGTCTCGTCGATGTGCCGCTTCGAAAACTCCTCGAGCGCCCGCACGTGCAACGTCGCCAGCCGCGCTCCCTCGGGGAGCCGTTCGAGGGAGGCGACGTAGTCGGCGAGCATTTCGTCGCCGAGCGTTTTGACCACGCCTCCCGGGCCTGCCAGCACGTCGAGGTTGTGCGCCTTGGCCAGGAAGATCTCGCGCACCCACGGCGGCGGATCGGTGGCCACCAGCGCCGCCACGATCGCGGGAAGTCCCGGCACCTGCTCGCCGAATCCGGTGCGCGGCGGCGGATCCCAGTGGGGCGGAAAGCCGCCGCGGCCATGGCGCTCGATCTCCGTGATCGCACCGGCCACGTCCCCCGCGCGAAACGCCCTCTCCACCGCGTGGCGGCGCCACTGCTCCGGCTGCGTGAACGGCAGCAGCACGAGCCCCACCGCGACGAGCGCTCCGGCGAGGCGCCAGGCCGACGGCGCCACGGCGAACCTCCCGGAGGCAAACGCCCCGTCGGGGGTCCACGGGCCGTCGGGCCGGCGCCGGAGCAGAAGGACGACGGCGAGTGCCATCAGCCACCACGGTGTCGACACATAGGCCAGCAGCATGACCACGAATGTCGTGCCGGCAAGCGTCGCCTCGCCGGGCCCCAATTCGATCCCCCCCATGATGGACAGCAGCGGCAGCTTGGCGACAGACATCGCTGCCGCCGCCACACCCCAAGCGAAGCAGCCGACGACGTGGAACGCGGCGAGCCAGTGACCGTGCCACACCACCTGCACCACCCGGCTCATGAGGATCACTCGCCACGCCGAGACGATCCCCAGAAGCAAGAGATTGGTGCCGACGGCCTCGCCGGCGGGGAGCAAGCGTTCGACGGGCAGCGCGTAGAGCCAGGCCAGCGGCGCCGTCGCCCAGTAGAGGCCGAGAAACGCCCGGTATCCCCCATGCACGGGCCAGCCCGTGCCGCTACGGCGCCACGACACGATCCGGAGGAGCAGATACAGGATCGTCGCCGTGAACGTCGATGCGGCCAGTGGCAACAGCACGTGCCACGGCTCGTGGAGGAGGTCCTCGTGGTCGTACTCGCGTGCCAGGCCGGCGCCGAGGACGAACACGAGACCGACGAGCCAGGAATCGCGCGTGGCAGCGACAACGCGGATCGCCGCCGCGTCGCCGACGAGGTAGCGGGCGAGCGTGGTGGCGTTCATGGCGACGGCCGCGGCGAGGAACGGCCCCCCGGGGTGGCCGGCGATGGCCCACGGGAGAGCGACGAGAGTCATGCCGAGGGTATCCGAGGTCGTCCCCGGCTTCAGCCAACGCGATCGCGGCGCGGCATGGGCCGACCCATAATCGCCTTGGCAGCCCACAAAACCTGGCGAAGCGGGGCCGGTTTCGGGGGCGGAAGGCCGCCTCGGGGGTGGTATCATTTGGATGTTTCGCCAGTGTCAGCCGGCCCTGCCGCCCGTCGGAGACCCTGCCGATGATCCGTCGCCCGCGTGCGTTTCCCGTGGTCCGCTTCGTTGGGCTCGCGCTCGTGGCCGGCCTCCCGGCCGCCGGCGCGACCGACCCCGCGCCCCTCGCCTACAACCGCGACGTCCGCCCGATCCTGGTCGAGCACTGCTTCGCCTGCCACGGGGCCGACAGCGCCAGCCGCAAGGCCGACCTCCGCCTCGACCAGCGCGACGCGGCGGTGGAATCGGGGGCGATCGTGCCGGGCGACCCCGACTCGTCGGTGATGCTCGACCGGATCTGCTCCGACGACCCTGATCTGGTGATGCCGCCGCCGGCGATGAAGAAGCCGCTCTCGGCCGAGCAGAAAGCGACCCTCACGCGCTGGGTCAAGGAAGGGGCGGCCTACCAGCCCCACTGGTCCTATATCCCGCCGGTCCGGCCGGACGTGCCCGCTGTCGGCAACGAAGCCTGGGTGCGAAACCCGATCGACCGCTTCATCCTCGCCCGGCTCGAGGCGGAGGGCCTCGCCCCGGCGCCGGAGGCCGACCGGCGCACGCTCGCCCGCCGCGCCGCCCTCGACCTGACCGGCCTGCCGCCTGAGCCGGCGCTCGTCGAGGCGTTCGTCGCCGACCGCTCGGCGGATGCCTACGAGCGGTACCTCGACCGGCTGCTCGCGACGCTCGACTGGGGCGAGCACCGCGGGCGCCACTGGCTCGACTACGCGCGCTATGGCGACACCAACGGGATCCACATCGACAATTTCCGCGAGCAGTGGGCCTACCGGCAGTGGGTCGCCGAGGCCTTCAACCGCAACCTGCCGTTCGACCAGTTCACGATCCTCCAGCTCGCCGGCGACCTGGTGAACGCCGCGAACCCGTCGCTGCCCGACGAGGAGAAACTCGACAACCAGATCGCCAGCGGCTTCAACCGCTGCAACATCACGACCAGCGAGGGCGGGGCGATCGACGAGGAGTATCGCGTCCTCTACTGCCGCGACCGCACCGAGACGACCGCGGCGGTGTGGCTCGGGATCACGACCGGCTGCGCCGTCTGCCACAACCACAAGTTCGACCCGCTGTCGGCGCGCGAGTTCTACGAGCTGTCGGCGTTCTTCAACAACACCACCCAACCGGCGATGGACGGCAACGTGCACGACACCCCGCCGGTCGTGCCGGTGCCCAAGCCCGACGACCTGCCGCGCTTCACGGCGCTCGGAAACGAGCTGCCTTCCGCGCGCGAGGCGGTGGAAGCGCGGAAGGGGGCGGCCCGGCCGGAGTTCGACGCCTGGATCGCGGCGGCCAACGCCGAGACGGTGCAGAAGCTGCTCCCGCAGGACACGCCACTGGCCGAATTGCCCTGCGCCGAGGGGCAGGGGCAGGTCACGAAGGTGCGCGTCGCCGGCAAAGACACCGATCTCCCGCTGTCCGCCGGCACCGCCTGGCAGCCGGGTCCCGGCGGCGGCTCGGGGCTGCTCCTGGCTGGCAAGGCCGCCGATGTGGCGACCGTCGGCGACTTCGAGCACGACCAAGCCTTCAGCCTCACCTTCTGGGTGCGGCCCCCTGCCAACGACACCGCGTATGCCGTCGTCGCGCGGATGGACGACGGCCAGGCCTACCGTGGCTGGGACGCCTGGATCCAGAGCCGGCGCCTCGGCATGCACATGGTCCACTCCTGGCCCGACGATGCGATGAAGGTCGCGGCGAAGGACCAGCTCCCCGCCGACACCTGGACGCAGGTCGCGATCACCTACGACGGCTCGGGCCTGACCGAGGGGATCAAGGTCTTCTACAACGGCAAGCCGCAGGGGCTGAACGTCGAGACCAAATCGTTCAAGAAAAACACGATCCGCACCTCGGTGCCGTTCACGATCGGGAGCCGGTCGCCCGGCTCGCCGGCGCATGCCGTCGGGCTGGCGGGCCTGGCCGTCTGGGGCCGAGCCCTCGCCGCCGGCGAGATCGAGGGCATCTCCCGGGGGCAGGCGCTGGCCGACGTCGTCCGCCTCGACCCCGCGGCCCGTCCCGCCGCCGCCGCGGCACTCTACGACTGGTGGCTCGCCAGCGCCGACGAGCCGTTCAAGGCGGCCACGGCCCGCGTCACCGCCCTCGAGGCGGAGCACGCCGAACTTCGCCGCCGCGGCACCGTCGCCCACGTGATGAACGAGAAGCCGGAGCCGGCCAAGGCCTGGATCCTCGCGCGGGGCGAATACGACAAGCGCACCGACGAGGTCCAGCCCGACACCCCCGACATCCTCCCGCCGCTCCCCGACGGGGCGCCGCGCAACCGCCTCGGTCTGGCGCGGTGGCTGTTTCTCCCCGACCATCCGCTGACGGCGCGGACGACCGTCAACCGCTTCTGGCAGGAGGTGTTCGGCACGGGCTTGGTGCGGACCAGCGCCGACCTCGGCGTGTCGGGTGAATTGCCCAGCCATCCCGAGCTGCTCGACTGGCTCGCCCTCGAATTCCGCGACGGCGGCTGGAACGTCAAGCAACTCTTCAAGCTGATGCTTACCAGCGCCGCCTACCGGCAGTCGGCGGCGACGACCCCCGACAAGCTCGCCAAGGACAATGCCAACCGGCTGCTGTCGCGCGGGCCCCGGTTCCGGATGGATGCCGAGATGGTCCGCGACTCCGCACTCGCCGCCAGCGGCCTGCTCGTGCGCCAGGTCGGCGGCCCGAGCGTGAAGCCCTACCAGCCTGACGGCGTCTGGGAGGCGGTGTCGATGGGGGGCAACACCCAGGTCTACAAGCGCGACGCCGGTGACGGCCTGTACCGCAGGAGCATGTACTGGTTCTGGAAGCGCACCGCACCGCCGGCCTCGATGGACATCTTCAACGCCCCGTCGCGCGAGACCTGCACGATCCGCCGCGAGCGCACCAACACGCCGCTCCAGGCCCTGGTCACGCTCAACGACCCGCAGTTCGTCGAAGCGGCGCGGGCGCTGGCCGACCGGGCGTTCGAGATCGGCGGCGCGACCGACGACGCACGGCTCGACTTCGTCGCCCGCCGCCTCCTCGCCCGGCCGCTGGCCGCCGCCGAGGCGGAGATCGTGAAGAAATCGCTGGCCGAGTTGGAGGCGTTCTACGGCGCCCACGCCGACGACGCCCGGGCGCTGGTCACGATCGGCGATACCAAGCCCCGGCTCCCCGACACCGCCAAGCTCGCCGCCTGGACGATGCTCGTCAACGAGCTGATGAACCTCGACGAAGTCCTCTGCAAGTGAACCGGCCGGCCACCCCCGCCGCAGGAGATCCCCGATGAATCCGCTTCCCCGGCCGCTGGCCGAGCTGGGCCTGTCCCTCACGCGCCGGCGGTTCTTCGAGCGCGGCAGCCACCTCCTCGGCGGCCTGTCGCTGGCGGCGCTGGCCGGCGCGGAGGCGGCGCGCGGGGAGTCGGCCGCCGTCGCCGGGGCCGACGGCGTGGCGCGGGTCCCGGGGGCGATCGGCCCCCACTTCGCCCCCAAGGCGAAGCACGTGATCTACCTGCACATGGTGGGTGGCCCGCCGCAGATGGATCTCTACGACTACAAGCCGGTGATGAACGACTGGTACGACAAGGACCTGCCCGAGAGCGTCCGCAACGGCCAACGGCTGACGACGATGACCTCGGGGCAGAAGCGGTTCCCGATCGCGCCGTCGAAGTTCACGTTTTCCCGGCATGGCCAGAGCGGGATGTGGGTCACCGAGCTGCTCCCCCACACGGCGAGCATGGTCGACCAGATGTGCTTCATCCGCACGATGCACACCGAGGCGATCAACCACGAGCCGGCGATCACCTACATGCAGACCGGCAACCAGCTCCACGGCCGGCCGTGCCTGGGCGCCTGGACGGCCTACGGCCTCGGCTCGCTCAACCAGGACCTGCCGACGTTCGTGGTCCTCGTCGCCAAGCCGACCAACACCGAGCAGGTCCAGGCGATCGGCGCCCGCCTCTGGTCGAGCGGCTATCTGCCGGGCGAATACTCGGGGGTCAGCTTCCGCTCGGCCGGCGACCCGATCCTGTACATCAACAATCCTGCCGGCGTCCCGGCCGGCGTGCGGCGGACCACGCTCGACGGCCTCGCCGCCCTCAACCAGCGCACGCTCGAGCAGCTCGGCGATCCCGAGACGCGCACGCGCATCGCCCAGTACGAGATGGCGTTCCGGATGCAGACCAGCGTCCCCGACCTGGCGAACCTCGCCACCGAGCCGGAGAGCACGTTCGCGATGTACGGCGAGGAGGCAAAGAAGCCCGGCACGTTTGCCAACACGGTCCTGATGGCGCGGCGCCTGGTCGAGCGCGGCACACGCTTCGTGCAGGTGTATCTCAACAATTGGGACACCCACGCCAACGTGTCCGTCCGGCTGCCGATGCAGTGCAAGGACATCGACCAGGCCTGCCACGGCCTGGTGCAGGATCTCAAGAGCCGCGGCCTGCTCGACAGCACGCTGATCATCTGGGGGGGCGAGTTCGGCCGGACGGTCTATTCGCAGGGGGGCCTGTCGAAGGACAACTACGGCCGCGACCACCATCCTCGCTGCTTCACGATGTGGATGGCCGGCGGCGGCGCCCGGGGCGGGCAGATCTACGGCGAGACCGACGACTTCTCCTATCAGATCGTCAAGGACCCGGTGCACATCCGCGACTTCCACGCCACGGTGCTCCACCTGCTGGGCTTCGACCATGAGCGCTTCACCCACCGCCATCTCGGCCTCGACTTCAAGCTCACCGGCGTCGAACCGGCGCGCGTGATCCCCGAGCTGATGGCGTGAGCGACCACGGGCCGGCTCACCTCACCGCGGCTCCTTCAGTCGGATGGCCTCTCGCGTGAGCAGGCTCTCCAGGACCCGGTGCATCTGGGTCGTGGGGCCGCCCGGTGTGAGCCTGTCCACCACGGGGAGTTGCCGGGCACGTTCAATTGCTTGCTCGACCTGCTGCGGAGCGAGTCGAAGGTGCTGGATCGACCTTTTCGTGAAGCCGCCAAGAATCTGCCGCAGCCTGTCGGCGACATCGCCACATCGCCGGATCCCGTCCGATGGTGGATCCTCGAAGTGGAGAAGGATCCAGAAGTCGAAACAGGGGTTGCTGAGAGCGACGCTGTATCCCTTGTCTTCCGCTTCTTTCTGCACCCGCCTCAGGTTGGCGATGTGGGCAGCCTCCGCCCAATGATCCAGATCGATACAGACCCAGAGCTCGTCGCCCTCACTGATGTCGTATTCACGCCGGTAACTGTCGAGACGTTCGAGCACCGCCTCCGGCGATGATCGGCCCCCTGCGGTGGGCAGCACCTTGAATTGCACCCGCCTCGCATGGAACTTGGCGAAGTAGTGCTGCACCGCGTAGGTGTCTTCGGATGCGATCACGACGAGAGACGCGTCGCGAACCACGCCACTCTCGCGGTCAAGTGGGCGTCGCTTGAGGGGCATCGGCCATCGGCTCCTTTCCAGGATCGGCCAGAAGAGCCTCGATCTCGTCGGTGCGGCCGATGACCGGCACCGCGCCGAAGCGACCGCTGAGGTATCCCCTCTCGAGCTGGAGATCCTTTCGTACATCCCGATATTCGGAGAGCGGATAGAGCCGGCTCTGCTGCGTCTCGTCCTTCTCCATGAACCAGTATTCGTCGCGCCGCAACAATTCCTGATTGAGCAAATGGGCTTCGTGGGTGGTGACGACGAGCTGCCGCTGCGCGCCGGGCATCGTGTCGGCGAAGAGCCGGAGAAACTCCCAGCAGAGCAACGGATGAAGACTTCGGTCGAGCTCGTCGACGACAAACACCCGCGGCTCCTTCGCACCGGCCTTGAGGAGCGGGGCAAGCGCCAGAAGCCGACGGGTTCCGTCTGATTCCTCGCTCATCAGGAGTTTGTAATCGTTTCCTTCGCGCTGATGGTAAGCCATGAGATAGCGGGCCACGAAGCGTCCGGGAGTCTGGAGATTCCGTGAATAGACGGTGTCGGAATCCGGATCACTTGACACGTGCCTAGCAAAACCGTCGAAGGACTTCTCCATTTCCTTGGGGATTGGCCGTTCGCGCTCCTCGATCTGGAGCCGATGGATACCCGTCCCGACGTTTCCAAGGAGTGCCTCAACGAACCCGAGGTACTCCGGATCGCGAGAGAGGCGGGTTAGGATCGGCTCGTGAGATTGTTCTATCGGAATGACAACGAGTGTCCGCGTCAGCCATTGAACGACGGCAGCCATCGTCGTTCCTTGGCTGGCATCCCGCACTTCCCGAATCGACTCCAGGAATAACTGTGAGTCATTGAGATCGTTCTTGGCACGCGACGTCAGGAGGTCGAAGAGCTTCGTGTCGTCTGGGAAACGCCTGTCGAGATTCGCTTCATGGACCGTCGTATGTCCTTCGGCATTTCGCTCAAAAAGAGCTTCTTCGTCGTCTCCGTTGACAACCGCCAGCCACTCCCCTCGGATCGATCGCTCCGTCACGTCGAATCCATAGGCGAAAATTCTTCCGGCAGCGACGAACCGGAATTCAAAGCTCGTCGGCCTGTCTCTTGCATTCGTCTGGAACGCATAAGCGTCGACCGGCCTGCCGCGGTCGGCCTGCCCGAGGATCCACTTCTGGGCGTAGTCCATCGCCTTGATGAGATTCGACTTCCCCGCAGCGTTCGCCCCGTAGATCACCGCGGTACGAACCACAGAGCGGTCGATACCTGGCAATGGCATAACGTGCTCTGGATGGTCTTGATAGCGACCGCTCGCGACCATGTTCAGCGTCACTTCCTCGCCGAATGACCGGAAGTTCGAGACCGAGAACGAGACGAGCATGGGAGGGGCCTCCACGGCGAGAGGGCGTTGGCGTCGAGCCGGGCAGGATTTCAAGACAGCTTACAAGCCACGCCTTTTCCACAAGAATAGCCTTTCAATGACCCATCCGCACGCTCCAAACGGCTACTTGCCGTGTTTTTTTCACGCGAACCTGTTTTGTGGGCCCTCCGCCGCGGTGAGCGCCTGGGCGGGCACCGTGCACACGTCATGGCCCGCAGCTGCCAAGAGCTGTTGCCCGCGTGCACCGAGATTCTCGTCGAGCTCGATCTTCACGGCGCTTCAAGCGGAATGTCCACGAATCGCTCGCGGGCCAGCTCGGAGCCGTATGCCAGGCAGGCCCGGATGTCGTCCTCCTCGAGCCCCGGGTAGTCGGCCAGAATCTCCGCCACGGTGGCGCCTGATGCGAGCAGGCCGAGCACGAGCGACACCCAGATCCGATGACCGCGAATGCACGGCTTGCCGGCACACCGCGCGGGATCGATCCAGATGCGGTCGAACAGGAGATCGTACGAACGTTCCATCTATGCACCTTACCGTTGTGAACGCCGGTTGAAAAGTGCAGCGCGGGGCGGTCGAAAAGTGCAGCGCTGGGGATGGGTTGAATCTACTCCGGGGTAGCTGGTTGCTCCAAGGATGGCGGGTTCAGGACGGGCCGGTTGCTCGC
>VGZO01000056.1 GCA_016872555.1 Planctomycetota bacterium | reverse complement strand
GTAACTCGCCGGATCATTATGCAAAAGGCACGCCGTCACGCATTGCTGTTGCCAGCCATAGCGCTCCGACCGCTTGTAGGCACATGGTTTCAGGTTCACATTCCTCCCCTAACAGGGGTTCTTCTCATCTTTCGATCGCTCTACTAGTTCACTATCGGTCGTCAGGGAGTATTTAGCCTTACGGGATGGTCCCCGTGGATTCAGTCGAGGTTCCACGTGACTCGACCTACTCAGGGATCCCTCCGCAACGGAGACAACTCGGTTTTCGCGTACGGGCCTGTCACCCTCTGTGGACGACCTTTCCAGATCGTTCCGCTAACCGGTTGTTTTGTAACTCCTTGGAGGGCCCTACAACCCCGCGGTGGAAACCACCACGGTTTGGGCTGTTACCCTTTCGCTCGCCACTACTGAGGTAATCGATTTTTCTTTCTGTTCCTGCGGATACTGAGATGTTTCAGTTCTCCGCGTTCGCTGCTCGTGTCCTATGGATTCAGACACGGCCAGTTCGGGTATCCCGGGATCATCACCTGTTTGACGGTTTCCCCGGGCTTATCGCAGTCTTCCGCGCCCTTCAAAGCCTCCTGACGCCTAGACATCCCCCATGCGCCCTTAAGAGCTTGACCACCCGAATCGATTGCTCGCCTCAGGCCGCCCTGGCGGTTGACCGCCAGGGTTTGAGAGGCGCCGTTCGACCCGAGTCGCTTCACTCGATCCTGGGTCATCGCCGGCAAGCGCGCCGGCCCCACCCAGGTCAGTAACGTTTACTCGCTCGCCACCCACGCCCCCCGAACCTGACCTGGAAAACCAGGGCAGGACGACGAGCGTGCATGGCATTTTCTTGAGCCTTGGGAGAACGCCGCCGATGACCGCCGAAGCAGCCAACGCCGGCATTCAATCAAGATGCCAACTACCACGACCGGATTGTCAAAGAACGAAACAAGCCGACGACACCGCTTGCGCGATACCGCCGGCCCGTGCCTCCGACCACGGCCGTGCCGTGGACAGAGGTTCGCTTCGGCCGGATTTTGCCGGTGCCTTTCGACAGGCACGACACATCAGCCGAACCGGGCCTCAACCCACCGCACCGACGGACGCCACCGATTTGGACACCGCTCCCTGAGCAGGCCTCAACCGGCACGTCCGCCCGGAGCCACAGCAACCGGAAACACGAGCGGACAGCGGGAACCGATCCCGAAATACTGGGATCGGCCGCTGGATACACGAAAACTTAGCGGAGGGTTGTTGGGGGGTCAAGGGGCGGCCTTTCGAGCCCCTACGGCCAGCGTCGAAGAACCGCTGTTTTGGCCGTTTTTTAAGGCTGCATGGGCTGGAGGGGGTCCGAAGATGAGGGTGTGGGAGTCTGGTAGAGTCCGGCGTCCCCTCGAGGAGCCCCCCGCCGTGAAGCCGACCGCCGACAGCCGTCACCCTGCCTGGTCTGCCGTCACCGTGGCCGCACAGGATCTCCGGAACCGGACCATACGCGACCTTTTTTCAGCCGATCCAGCACGGGCGGAGCGGTTTACGGTCAGTGCCGCAGGAGTGGTTTTCGACTACTCCAAGCAGCTTGTCGACGCCAGGGCCGTCGCGGCGTTGGCCGCCCTCGCAGATGCGGCAGGGCTCCGCGAGCGAATCGACGCGATGTTCCGCGGCGATCGGATCAACACCACGGAAAACCGCCCGGTGCTCCACGTGGCGCTGCGGGCCCCTCGCGACGCGAGCATCGTCGTCGACGGTCGGGATGTCGTGCCCGACGTCCATGCCGTCCTCGACCGGATGGGAGCCTTCGCCGAGACCGTCCGCTCCGGACGCTGGCTCGGTGCGACCGGCAAGCCGATCCGCTCGATCGTCAACATCGGCATCGGTGGGTCCGATCTCGGCCCGGCGATGGCCGCCGAGGCGCTGCGTTACCACGCCGATCGCGGCCTCACCTTCCGGTTCGTTTCCAACGTCGACGGCACCGATTTCGCCGAGGCGGTCCTCGACCTCGACCCCGAGGAGACGCTCGTCGTCGTCTCGTCGAAGACGTTCACGACCGTCGAGACGATGACCAACGCACGAACCGCCCGCGACTGGATCCTGGCGGCGGTCGGGGGGAGTCCTGGCGCGGTCGCGCGGCATTTCGTCGCGGTCTCCACGAATGCCGTGGAAGTCGAGCGTTTCGGCATCGACACGGCCAATATGTTCGGGTTCTGGGACTGGGTCGGCGGGCGCTATTCGATGGGGTCGGCGATCGGCCTGTCGACGATGATCGCGATCGGGGCGGACGGCTTCCGGGAGATGCTCGCGGGATTCCGCGCGATTGACGAGCACTTTCGCACCGCCCCCCTGACCGAAAACATCCCCGCCCTCCATGGCCTGCTGACCGTTTTCAACAGCAGCTTCCTCGGCATGGCGACGGCCGCGGTCCTGCCCTACGACCAGTACCTGCGGCGGTTTCCCGCCTACCTCCAGCAACTCACGATGGAGAGCAACGGCAAGCGGGTCCGGCTCGACGGCAGCCCGGTCGACTGTGCCACCGGGCCGGTGGTGTGGGGCGAGCCCGGCACCAACGGGCAGCACTCGTTCTACCAGCTTCTCCATCAGGGTACGGTCGTCGTGCCCTGCGACCTCATCGGCTGCCTCCGGCCGCTCAACACGCTGGGCAACCACCACGCGATCCTGATGGCCAACATGATCGCCCAGGCGGAGGCGCTGGCCTTCGGCAAGCCGGCAGCGGCGGTCGCCGCCGAAGGGGTGGCCGCGGATCTGGTACCCCACCGGACGTTTCCCGGCAATCGCCCTTCGAACACGATCCTCGTCGACCGTCTCACGCCGCGCTCGTTGGGAAGCCTGGTCGCGCTCTACGAGCACAGCGTCTTCACCCAGGGTGTCGTCTGGGGCATCAATTCGTTCGACCAGTGGGGCGTGGAGCTGGGAAAGGTTTTGGCGCAGAAGATTGTCGGCGAATTGGAGAGCGGCCCCGAGCCCACGCTCCATCACGACGCCTCGACCAATGCCCTCATCCGGCGCGTCAGGGCGGCGCGGCGTGGTTCCGGGGTATAACCAATTCATGACCCACCTGGCCCGCCCCGCGCGGCTCACGATCCGATCCGCCCTGGCCGCGGCGGTGGTCGCACGGGCGGCGACGATCGCCGTGGCCCAGCCGCCGGCTCCCCCCGCCGTCCCCGTGGTGGTGGCGGCCGTCGAGGAACGGCAGCTCGCCGCCGGGCAGTCGTTCGTCGGCACCGTCTTTCCCGCCCGGGTCAGTGACGTCGGCAGCGCCGTCGACGGACGCGTCGTCCGGTTCCCGATCCTCGACGGGCAGCGCGTCGAAAAGGGGGAACCGTTCGCCGAACTGCTCACGGGGCTCCTCGAGATCGAGCGCCGCGGCGCGGCGGCGGAGCTCGAGCGCCTCCGGCAGGCGCTCGGGGAGCTGGAAGCGGGGTCGCGCCCGGAGGAGCTCGACCAGGCGCGGGCGATGGTCGAAGGGTCGGCGGCCCGGCTCGAATTCGCGCGGAGCCGGTTCGACCGGCTCCGCCGCCTCGCCGAGCGCGGCACGAGCACCACCGAAGAGCTTCACGACGCCGAGACCGAGCAGCGTCAGGCGGCCGCCCAGCTCGCGGCGGCCCGGGCCACGCTGGCGCTGGCCGAAGCCGGGCCACGTGCCGAGAAGATCGCCCAGGCAGCCGCCGCGGTCGCCGCCCAGGAGGCGGCGGTCGCCCGGATCGACGACCAGCTCGGCAAGCACACGATCCGGGCCCCGTTCACCGGGTGGGTGGTGCAGCGGTTTACCGAAGAAGGAGCCTGGGTGGCCCGCGGCGGGCTCGTCGCGCGGATCGTCGAACTCGACGACGTCGACGTCGTCGTCCAGGTCCCCGAGCTGTCGATCGGGCGGCTCCGCCCCGACGACCCGGTGCGCCTCGAGTTCGACGCCGCCGCCGACCGCCCGTGGATCGGGCGCGTAACGCGTGTCGTGCCCCAGGCCGATCTCCTGGCGCGCAGTTTTCCCGTCCGCGTGCGTTTGGCCAACGAGATCGTCGCCGGGGCGCCGGTGCTGCGCGGCGGGATGATCGCCCGGGCCTGGCTGCCCGTGGGGCGTGCCGGAGCGGCGACGGTGGTCCCCAAAGACGCGCTGGTCCTCGGCGGCGCGACGCCGCTGGTGTATGTCGTCGACCGGGAAGACTCCGATCCGGCGACGGGCCTCGTCACGGGTACCGTGCGGCCGGTGCCGGTAACGCTCGGCGTGACCGCCGACGACGGCGTGGCGGTGTCCGGCGATCTCGCCGCGGGCGACGCGGTCGTGATCCGCGGCAACGAACGGCTCCGGCCCGGCGCGAAGGTGTCGTTCGCCAGCGGCCGCCACTGACCCGCGCGACGGCGGAATCGGGCGATGAACCTCATCCAGGCCTGCGTCGCCAACCCGGTGAAGGTCGCCGTCGGCGTGCTGCTGCTGTCGCTGTTCGGGATCCTCGCCCTGCTGGCGATGCCGACCCAGCTCACGCCCGAGGTCCAGATCCCGACGATCACCGTCGAGACGCGCTGGCGCGGCGCGAGCCCGATGGAGGTCGAGCGCGAGATCGTCCAGCCGCTCGAGGAGCAGCTCCGCAGTGTCGAGGGGTTGGTCAAGCTCTCGTCGGAGAGCGGCGACTCCGGCGGCGTGATCACGCTCGAGTTCCCGATCGGCACCGACATGAGCCAGGCGCTGGTCAAGGTCAACACCCGCGTCCAGCAGGTGCGCGACTGGCCGATCAACGCCGACCGGCCGGTGATCCGCACCGCCAGCGGCACCGATAACCCGATCGCCTGGTTCATCCTCGCCCAAGCCCCGCCGGAGCGTGATCTCCTCGATCGGGCGCGCGCCGCGCACCCGGCCCACGCCGCCGCGCTCGACCGGGTGATCCACGCCCGCTCCCCCGACCTCGCCCTCTACCGCCTCCGCCGCCTCGCCGCCGCGCATCCCGAACTGGCCGATCTCGCTCCGGCCGAGATCGACATCGAGAGCCTGCGGCGGATGGCGGAGGACGAGATCGAGAGCCGCCTCGAGCGCGTCGACGGCGTGTCGAGCGCCGACGTCGTCGGCGGCCGACCCGACGAGCTGCAGGTGATCGTCGACCCGCAGCTCCTCGCCGCCCGCGGACTCTCGATCGACGACCTCCGCGCGGCGCTGGCCAACCAGAACCAAGACACCTCCGGCGGCGATTTCTGGGAGGGGAAGCGGCGCTACGTCGTCCGCACGATCGGCCAATTCCACTCCCCGGAGCAGGTCGAGGGCACGATCGTCTCGCGCCGTGACGGCAAGCCGGTCTACGTCCGCGACATCGCCCGGGTGCACCTCGGCAAGAAGAAGGCCGACGGCGTCGTGCGGCGCTTCGGGGCGAGCAACCTGGCACTGCGCGTGACACGCGAGCAGGGTGCCAACGTCCTCGACACCGTCCGCCGCCTCCGCGCGGTGGCCGCCGACGTCGACCGGACCGTCCTCCGCCCGCGCGGCCTCGGCCTGACGATGGTCTACGACGAGACGACCTACATCGATTCGGCCGTCGGCTTGGTGAAGGACAACATCGTCGTCGGCGGCCTGCTCACCGTCGCCACGCTGCTGCTGTTCCTCCGCAATCTCCGCCTCACGCTGGTCGTCGCGGTGGCGATCCCGGTGAGCGTGATCGGGACGTTCCTGGCGCTGGCGCTGTTCGACCGCTCGCTGAACGTCGTCAGCCTGGCGGGAATGGCGTTCGCCGTCGGGATGCTCGTCGACAACGCCGTCGTCGTCCTCGAGAACATCTTCACGCGCTGGACCGGCGGCGATGACGGCGCCACCGCGTCGGTCCGCGGTGCCGGCGAGGTCTGGGGGGCGGTGCTGGCCAGCACGCTGACGACGGTGGCGGTATTCCTCCCGGTGCTGTTCGTGCGCGAGGAGGCGGGGCAATTGTTCGGCGACATCGCCCTGGCGATCAGCGTGTCGATCGGCCTGTCGCTGGTGGTTTCGGTGCTGGTCGTGCCGGTGGCCGCGGCCTGGTTGCTCGGCGGCCGGCGTCCGCGGCCGGCGGCGGCGGGCCGGGCCGACGTCGCCACCCGGTTCGGCCGGGCGTTCACCGCGGCGATCGTCGGCCTCGACCGCCGGCTCCTCGCCAGTGCTCCGGCGTCGGCGGTCGTGTCGGCGGCGATCGTCGCGCTGTCGGCCGTGGCGACGTGGTTGCTCGTGCCGAAGGTCGAATACCTTCCCCAGGGCAACCGCAACCTCGTGTTCGGGATCCTGCTGCCGCCCCCCGGCTACAACCTCGACGAACTGCTGCGGATGGGGGAGACCGTCGAGAAGCGGATGCTCCGCTACTGGGACGTCGATCCCGGCACCCCCGAGGCGGCAGCGCTCGACGCCCCGATCCTCGCCGACATGTTCTTCGTCGCCCGGGGGCGCAGCGTGTTCCTCGGGATGCGGGCCCTCGACCCGCTCGAGGCGGGGAAGCTCGTGGCGGTCGTGCGGCAGGTCACGGCCGACATGCCGGGCACCGTGGGCGTGGCCAAGCAGTCGAGCCTGTTCGAGCAGGGGTTGTCGGCCGGTCGGACGATCGACATCGAGATCACCGGGCCGGACCTCGGCACGCTCGTCGCCCTCGGCGGGCGGATCATGGGGATGCTTCCCGAGATCACCCCGGGCAGCCAGAACTTCCCACGGCCATCGCTCGACCTGTCGAGCCCCGAGGTCCGCCTCCTCCCCCGGCTCGAGCAGTCGGCCGACATGCGCCTCGACGCCCGCCAGCTCGGCTACATGGTCGATTGCCTCGTCGATGGCGGCTACGCCACCGACTATTACCTCGACGCCGACCGGATCGATCTGGTGATCAAGGGGGACGACCGCTTCGTACAGCGCACGCAGGACCTCCGCAGCCTCCCCGTCGTCACCCCGGGCGGGCAACTGGTGCCGCTGGAGAGCGTGGCGGTGGTCGAGGAGTATTCGAGCGGGCCGGAGCAGATCCTCCACCGCGAGCGGCAACGCGCGATCACGATCCAGGTCTCGCCGGCGGCGACGATGCCGCTGGAGGAGGCACAGGAGCGGATCCTCGCCGGCGTCGTCCGCCCGCTCGTCGCGTCGGGGGATCTGGCCGGCGGCTACGCGATCACGCTCGGCGGCACCGCCGACAAGCTCCGCGGTACCTGGCAGGCGCTGTGGTTCAATCTGGCGCTTGCCGGGCTGATCACCTACCTGCTGATGGCGGCGCTGTTCGAGAGCTGGTTCTACCCGGCGGTGATCATCGCGGCGGTGCCGCTGGGGGGCGTCGGCGGGCTGGCGGGGCTCGCCGCCCTCAACTTCTTCGGGGCCCGGTTCGGGATCTACCAGCCGCTCGACGTGCTGACGATGCTCGGGTTCGTGATCCTGATCGGCACGGTCGTCAACAACCCGATCCTGATCGTCGAGCAGGCGCTGTTCCTGGTGCGCTCCGAGGGGCGCGACGGCAGCGACGCGATCGTCGAGGCGGTCCGCAGCCGGGTCCGCCCGATCTTCATGACGACCCTGACCACCGTCCTCGGCCTCCTCCCCCTGGTGCTCTTCCCCGGGGCGGGCAGCGAGCTCTACCGGGGCCTCGGCGCCGTCCTCCTCGGCGGTCTCCTGGTGGCGACGCTGGTGACGCTCGTCCTGGTGCCGCTCCTCCTCGGCCTCTGTTTCCGTGCCTTCGGTCCCCCCGAATCGACCGACCTCACGCGCCGCCGCGCCCCCGCGTCGGTCGCGATGCCGGAGCCCGACCTGCCCACCGAGCCGGCCGGCGGCTGGCATACTGCCGTGGCCGCGAAGCCCCCTGCCCCGCAGCCCGTCACCCACCCATGAGCCTGCTCGTCTTCGGCCACCGCAATCCCGACACCGACGCGATCTGCTCGGCGATCGCCTACGCCGACCTATTGCGCCGCACCGGCCGCCCCGATGCTGTCGCCGCCTGCTGCGGCCCGCCGAACACGCGCACGCAATACGTGCTCGCCGAGGCCGGGCTGCCGCCGCCGCGGATGATGATGGACGTCCGCCCCGCCGTGGAGGGTGTCTGCCGCCGCGCCGTCCCCACGGTCCGTTACGGCGACGTGTTCCACGAGGCCTACCTGCGGATGAAGGCCCACGATCTGCGCGCGATCCCGGTGGTCGACGGCCTTGACCGCGTCGTCGGGCTGGTGTCGGTGCTGCACCTGATGGACCTGTTCTTCCACGACGAAGGCGACCCGGTCCTGTCGCGCACCGTGGCGACGAGCCTCGACAAGATTCGCGACGTCCTCGGCGGCGATTTTCAGGTGCCGCTCCGCACGGCCGAGCGCACCGAACTGCTCGTGATGGTCGGCGCGATGAGCGCCGAGGGGTTCACCGAGCGCATGCACCGCTTCCCGCCGCAGCGCGTGGTCGTGGTCTGCGGCGACCGGCCGACGATCCAGCTCCCGGCGATCGAGCACGGGGTCCGTGCCCTGGTGATCACCGGCGGGTTCTCCCTCTCGCCGGGGCTCGAGCAGCTCGCCCGGGCCAACGGTGTGGCGGTGGTCCGCAGCCCGTTTGACACCGTCAACACGACGATGCGGATCCGCTCGTCGCAGTTCATCGATCCGGTCGTCGACGCCGACGTGGTCACGCTCCCGGCGCGGATGGGGGTCGCCGACGCCCGGCCGATCGTCGAGCGCTCCCAACAGCCGGTGTTTCCCGTCGTCGAGGACGACGGCCGGCTCGTCGGCCTGGCCTTCAAGAGCGACGTCATCAATCCCCCCAAGCCGCAGCTCGTCCTCGTCGACCACAACGAGCTCGCCCAGGCGGTCGCCGGGGCGGAGGACGCCGACATCGTCGAGGTCCTCGACCACCACCGCCTCGGCGGAGGCCTGAAGAGCGCCCAGCCGATCCGCTTCGTCAACGAGCCGGTCGGCTCGACCTGCACGCTCGTCGCCCGTCAGTTCCGCGCCGCCGGGATCGATCCCGAGCCGGGGATCGCGCTGTGCATGGCCGGCGGGATCATCTCCGACACGCTGTCGCTGCGCAGCCCGACGACCACCGACGTCGACCGCGACGTCCTCGGGTGGCTGCGGGGCAAGGTGGCCGTCGATCTCGACGCTTACACGCGCGGGTTCTTCGCGATCGGCTCGGCGCTGCGCTCGAGCAGCCCCGCCGACGTGATCCGCGAGGACTGCAAGGAATTCACCGAGCACGGCGTGCGATTCTCGATCTCACAGATCGAAGAGACCGGCTTCGACCTGTTTTGGGACCGCAAGGAGGAATTGCGGTCCGCACTCGAGGCACACGCCACCGCCCACCGGCTCGCGTTCGCGGCGCTACTGGTCACCGACGTGGTCAGCAACGGCTCGCTGCTGCTGTTGTCGCGCGAAGACGAAGCCTGGGAAGAGGTCAACTACCCGCGGCTCGACCGCGGACTGTACGAACTGGAGAACGTCGTCAGCCGCAAGAAGCAGCTCCTGCCGTTCATCGTCCGACTGCTCGACGCCGCCGCGGCACGCTAAGGAGCCGTGGCCTGAGCATTTGGCTGCTCGACGCGGGACCGCCACTCAGCGGTCGGCGGCCGGGGCGGAGGCCTCGAGGAAGTCGGGGCGGCCGTTGCCATTGGCGTCGCCGCTCCCCTCGGCGAGGTCGCCGGTGCCGTCGCCGTCACCGTCGAGCGCGGCCAGTGCCAGACGCACGAACGGGCGCTGGTAGGCCTCGCCGTCGGCCCCGGCGTAGCTCACATACGCGACCAGGTCGGTCGCGTCGAACACCGCGTCGAGGACGTTGCTCCCCTTGATCGGGATCGCACAGGCGACTTCGGTGAGCTTGGCGGCGTCGAGGCGGCCATGGTGCTCCTTGAGAAACGGAAACGCGCCGCGCCCCTCGTCCTGGTAGACGAGGTCGGGGAGCACCGCCGGGGCGAGCTCGTCGGTGGGATCGTTGGCCTTCCAGATCTTCACGTCGTCGAGACCCTTGCCGGTATGGGCGCGGATCTTGACACCGCGCCGGTCGGCGCGGCCGTCGCCGAACACGAAGTGGTATTTCTTCGTCCGCGGCAGCCCCTTGAAGGTGTCGAGCGCCTCGGTGAGCGAGTCGGCGTCGTAGAGGAGCGTGCGAAACCAGGTGGTGAAGTGCGGGGCGTGGAGCTCGTAGGGCATCTCCTTGGCCGGTGAGTCGCCCATCTCCGACAGCGCGATCCCGGCGGCGCTCATGCCGCAGTTGGCACCGGCGAACCCGGCGAACGTCGGCAGCAGGTGGGGATGGCCGTGGGCGGGCAGGTAGACGACGATCAGCCCGTGATCGTGGGCGCCGAGCTCGAGCTCCCAGTCGAGATTCCGCGTCTGGTAGAGGTGGCCGTCGGCGGTAGCACTTCCCCACGCGGAGATCGCCGAGCAGGAATAAGGCATCAGCAGCGGCACGGCGTGGACCGCCTGGAGCATCGCCAGCGGCACGCCGGCCCCCTCCGCCATGCCGACGATCTCCTGCTCGACACGGTCGTCGATCCAGGCCGATTGCGTGCCCCAGGCGGCGGCGAGTTGGGCATCGTCGGCCCCCATCGCCCCCTTCACCTTGGCCAGCAGCTGTGGCACGAACGTCTGGATGTCCTTGGCCATGAGTCGGCCGAGGTGCCAGCCCATCTGTCGCGGCGTGCCGCCGACGACGACCACCGGGATCGTGACACCGCCGCTGCTGACGCTCGCGCGGTAGCCGCCGCCGCCGGGGCTGTCGGCATGCGACTGGCCGTCGGACTGCTCGACGAGTTTCACCGTCGCGGCGAGGTTGCCGCCGGCGATCGCCCGCGCCTTCTCGGCCGCGGACGGTGCCTGCGCGGAGGCGACGACGCACGACGTCAACGAAACCGCTGCAAGCAGCACGGCGGGCACACGGCAAACCATGGCGACAGCCTCCGGGGAAAGAGCCACCGGACCCCCCGTCCGCGGCTCGGCCGGAGTATAGCGGCGTGAGGGAACCCGTTCCCACCCCGACTCCCGCCTGATCCGCGGATGAGTGCCCTCCGAAACGGGCGATTGCGAGCCCTACGACAGGGCTTGGCAGCCAGCCAGCCACACGGCATGGAGGACGACGATCGCCGCCCCCCAGCGGAGCCTCAAAAGCGCCCGGTCGTCGCGAAGCCAGGGTCGGACGAGCGCCAGCGGCACCGCGAGCAAAAGAAGCGGCGGTGCCCACGACCACAAGCTTCCCCCGGGGATGAATCGGGCATCGCCGAGGGGTCGGCCCAAGTGGCTCACACCCAAGTGGCTCACACCCAAGTGGCTCACACCGGTGGTCCACACGAGCCCGGAACAGAGCGCCGCCACCAGGCCGGCGGCGAAGGCCAGCAGGCTCGACCGCCAGACCATCGCCGTGGCAAGGCAGTGGATCCCGCCGAAAAAGCCGGTCGCCGCCGCGAACAGAACCCAGCTGATCGGCAAGGCCGCCAGCGAGCCGAACCGTTCGTTGGGGACGAGCCCGAGGAGCGCGACGGCGCCGAGGGCGGTGACGACCGCCAGCATCGGCAGCGCCCGGGCCGCGAGAATCTTCCACGGGGAAAGCCCGCGCTCGGCCGGCCAGGGCACGCGGCCCGACGCCTGGTCGCCGCCGATCGCCTGCAGCGCGGCGAGCACGATCGTCACCACAGGGGCGATGAACCCGCCGACCGTGAGGCCGGTCTCCCACGCGTCCGAACCGTCCGACCGCGGGTCGAGCCGAGCGAGCGCCGCGACTGTCGCCGCCGTACTCACCCCGGCCGCCACGCCGATCAGCGGCGCCGTCCACGTCAGTTGCAAAGAAGTCCAGGCGAGGGCCCACCATCCGGCGGGTGACCGCCAGGATCGCCAGCCCTCGGTACGGTCCTGCACGGCGGTGATGAACAGCACGGCTTCGCCGAGGGCCCCGCTCGCGACGGTGCTGTCGGCAACCCCGTCACGTTCGTCGGCCCGACGCCAGGCCCGGCGGAACGAAACCGGTAAGGCCGCAAGGCCGATCACGAGCGGGCAACCTGCGACCAGGATGAAGAGCACGCGGGCATGGCCGGCGGGTTCACCGTCTGCAAACGGAGACTGCCACCCAGGCAGCGAACGTTCGCGCCAACTGACCACCGCGCCGAACAGCGCGAACCACATGAGATGCCACCCGACGGACGACACCACCGCGAGGAGCGGTTCGGCCACGAACAGACCGGCCACACAGGTCAAGCCCACGAGCGATATCGCCACGAAGCTCGCGATCACCGCCTGCTCCAGCGCCGGAAACGGCAGCAAGGCCGCAACACCGCCGCCGTCCGGCAGCCCACCGGGCACAAGGCACACGAGCCACGCACACGCCGCAGCCCCGAGCCCGGCGGCGACGATCACCGCGAGTTTCACAGCCAGCACGTTCCACCAAGCGACCGGCAGCAGCGCGTGCCAGCCCCACGTGCCCTGCCGCCGCTCGCCGGCGAACAGCATCGCCGCGGCGAACATCGCGACCCCGGATGCGACCAGGGGGCAGGCGGTCGCCGGGTCCGCGACCCAGGCGAAGTCCTCCACCATGGTCGCGCCGGCGGCGATCGACAACCTCCGCGCGATGACCAGAGCCGCATGGCCGGCGACGACGGCGAGCACGGCGTCGCGGGCAAGGCGCGATTCCTTCCAGGCTAGCGCGACCGAGGCGAATGGCATGGGCGACTCCTCGTACGGTGTAATCGGCGCTGGTCAGCGGCCGGCGCCGGTCACGGCGCCGGCCCGGCGCGGCGCACGGTCCCAGGGCAACCGGCCGCACGGCTGGGTGAAGGCGACGTACAAGTCTTCGAGCGCCGGGCGGACCACGCGGACATCCCCGACCGCCGGATCGGCGGCGAGGCCGTCGACGACGCCCGCGCCGAGGGCGGGCACGAGCAGGCGCACCGAACGCCCCTGGCATTCCCCCCAACGGACGGCCAGGTCGAGGACCGCGGGCGGCGGCACGGCAAACGGATCTCGGAGCGTGAACGACACCAGCGTGTGGCCGGCCTTGAGGTCGTCGAGCGGGCCGTCGATGACGATCCGTCCCTCGTGGATGATCGTCACATGGTCGGCGACGCGCTCCACCTCGGCGACCTGGTGCGAGCTGATCAGGACGCTCCTCCCCTCGGCGGCGATGTCGACCATGCTCTGGAGGAACTCGCGGCGGACGACCGGATCGAGCCCCGACGTCGGCTCGTCGAGGAGGAGCAGCGGCGGCTCGGCGGCCAGCACGCTGGCCAGCGCCGTCTTGGCGCGCATTCCCTTGGAGAGGGCGCGGACGCGCGTCGCGGGCGGAAGATGGAAATCCTCGGCCCACCGGACGAATGCCTGCGGATAGCCGGGGCCGTGGAACGCCGAGCAAAACCACCCCACCTGCTGCACCGTCATCCAGTCGTAGAGCGCCGGCGCGTCGGCGAGGTAGCCGATCCGGCGCCGCACGGCGAACGGCTCGCGCCCCGGCTCGACCCCGAGCACGCGGATCGCCCCGCCGTCGGCGCGGAGAAATCCGACGAGCAGCCGCATCAGCGTGGTCTTGCCGGCGCCGTTCTCGCCGAGCAGCGCGTGGACGCAGCCGGGGCGGACGGTGAGGTCGATTCCGCGGAGCACCTCGTTGCGACCGAATCGTTTGGTCACGCCGCGGACCTCGACGGGGATTCCGTTCTCGGTTCCGACCGGTTCCATGGATCACCTCCCCTGCCCGATCGGCACGTGCAGCCGTCGGGCCGCGCGCTGGTCCGGGTGTGTTCGTTTCCGTCGGCCCGCCGCCCGCTAGCCCGCCTCCGGCGTGCCACTCCGCATCACCTTCCGCACCGAACGCTCGAACAGCGCGCGCAAATCGTCGGGGGCCACGCCCCCCTGCAGCGCCTCGGCGATCACCTGCTCGAGCCGCTCGAGAACGAGCGCCTGCCGCTCGGCGACACACGCCCGCACCGCCGCCCTGCAGACTGCGAGCCCGCGGCCCCGCACCGGCTCGAGGACGCCGTCGGCCTGGAGCTGCTGGTAGGCACGCTGGATCGTGTTGGGGTTGACGGTGAGTTGTTGCGCCAATTCCCGCACGCTCGGGATCCACTCCCCGGGCGCGAGCGTACCGGAGGCGACGGCGTACTTGATCTGCCGCACGATCTGGTCGTAGATCGCCAGCCCGTCGTCGGCGTCGATGCGGAAGATCATCACCTGTCCCCAGTGCCGTCTGTACTAGTGTGATAATACAGCGGTTTCCAGGGGTGTCAAGTGGAGGTGAACGAAAGACAGGGAGCGGGCGCGGTGGCGATCACGTCGGAGCCCCGCTCGGGCCCGACAGAGGGCGACGGCGGAGACACCGCGCAGTTCCCTTGATTTCAGGATACGCCAGCGTTTTGCCGAGCGACTGATCGACGATGTCGCACGAGATCCGCCGGCGCGGCCCGAGCAGGAATCGGGCCGACCCGGTGCGAACCCGCTGCAAACGCGTCTCAGCGGAGCCGTCGCTCAGACGGCCTTGGCGAACGTGGCTGCGTCAGCGCTCGCCACCGAGTCGCGAACTTCGGCGACCACGACCGGCTCGACGGCCGGCGCGCCGCCGGTCAGCGGGCAGTCGGCCGTGTCGGCCTGCGGGTGGAAGTCAGTGTGCTCGTGCGCCGGCTCACCGTAGAGCTCCTGCATGCCGGCCACAGCTCCGAGATACTCGCGGAAATGCGCGTCCATGCTTCCGTCCTCCTTGCATGGTTGACCGTTCCAGCCCCTGGAACGTAACCACCGCTTCCATTGTTCACGGGCGGTCAAGCAAAACGTCACGGAATCGAATCGCACCCACCGCGAAGGTGTCGGCATCGCCCGACGAGGCAAACGGGGCAAGCGACCGGGCAAGCCAGGGAAGGCAGCAGCCCGCAAAACCTCGCCAATTCGGCGACTGTCCCTGCCGGAATACGCAATCAGCGACTCTCGCTCCCGGTTGCCAGCACGAAAAATAGCGCGCCGCCCCACGATCCCCATCACGCTCCCCCGGAGGCGAGCCTCCCCGCCTTGATCGCCCCCCCCTGGATCACGGCCCGGAACCGGCGCCGGTCCTCGAGGATCCGGATGTCGGTCGTCGGGTCTCCCTCGACGACGAGGACGTCGGCGAGCTTTCCCGCCTCGAGCGTGCCGAGGTCGGCGCCGCGCCCCATGATCTCGGCGCCGGTCTTCGTGGCACAGGTGAGGACCTCGAGCGGCGTGAACCCGACGTGCTCGACGAAGAACGTCAACTCCCGCGCGTAGTCGCCGTGGGGATTCCAGGCGAAGCCGTAGTCGCCCCCCATCCCCAGCCGGCCGCCGGCGCGGAGGATCCGCCGGGCGCTTTCGGCGCCACCGTCGAGCGTCTCCTGATGGCCGTCGATGACACGCTGCGAGAGGCCGAACTCGCGCCCCCGCTCGATGCTCGCGTGCTCGAAGTACAGCGCCGGCACGCACGGCACGTCGCGCGCCAACAGCAGATCGAGCCCCTCGTCGTCGATGAACGTGCCGTGCTCGATCGCGTCGTAGCCGGCGCGGAGGGCGTTGACGATCCCCGCCGTCGCCCGGCAATGGCCGGTGACCTTGAGCGCGTGGTTGTGAGCGGTGGTGACCACGGCGTGCATTTCCTCGAACGTCATGCACAGCGTGTGGTGGTCGTTGGTGTCGGGGGCGGCGGCGTCGCCGGTGGGGTAGGTCTTCACCCACTCGACGCCGTCCTTGACGAGCTTGCGGACCGCCGCCCGGGCCTCGTCGGGGCCGTTGACCAACAGCACGAGCCCCTCCATGCCGATCTTGCGGTAGTCGGGGTTCCAGTCCATCAGCCCGCCGACACCGCAGATCTCGCGGCCGCTGGCGGCGAGGCGCGGGCCCGGCGTGATCCCCGCCTCGATGGCCTTCTTCAGCCAGACGTCGATGTTGAACAGGCTCCCCCCGCTCCGCGCCGCGGTGTAGCCGCACTCGAGGGCCAGCCGGGCGTTGGCAGCCGCCAGCAGCGTCACGTATTCGACCGGGTATTTGATGTCGAGGTCCTCGAGGGCCGCGACGTTGAAATAGGTGGGGTGGAAGTGGGCCTCGACGAGGCCGGGAAGGAGCGTGCAGCCGGGGGCGTCGATCCGCCGCGCCCCAGGGCGGAGCGGTGCGCCGGCAGCGCTGCCGGCGTAGGCGAGCGCGCCGTCATCGATGACCAGCGCCGCGGCGGCGAGCGCCGGAGTTCCCGTGCCGTCGAACAGCCGATCGGCCGTGATCACCGTCGAGCTCGTGGCCGCGTGCATGCGCTGGTCTCCGCGTGGCCGCCGATCCCCGGTAATCGCTCACCGCCCCTCGTCGCCGAGCGCCTCGAGAAATGGCAGCAGGAACCGTGCGAGCAATTCCGGCGCCTGGCCGTGGATCGTGTGGCCGACGCCGCGGCACTCGATCCGGGTCAGGTCGCCGACGTGCCGCTCGATCGACTCGGCATCGTCGGCGGGCAGCATACCTCCCAGCGCCATGTCGGCGCGGAGGAGGAGCACGGGGCAGCGGACGGCGGTGAGCGTCGCCTGCCAGGGGAGCCCGGCGAGCCACGAGCCGTCGAACAGCGGCGCGAACACGGCCGGATCGGCATCGGCCAGGCAGCGCGCCGTGAACCGCAGGCTGGCGGCGTCGCGGACGTCGCCGAGCCGGCGCGGCGCTCCACCGCCGGGGAACGGCATCCGTGCCTCGGCCAGCTCGCGGGCCAGGTCGGCCACGGCGAGCCGGCTGCCGGCGTGCTCCCGGAACAGCTCGAACAGCGCGTGGTAGCCGGTGTGGGCGATGCCCGCGACGAACGACGGCCCGGGGGGATCCTCGAGGACGACGGCGGCGACGTGCGCGGGTACGGCCGCCGCGGTGGCCAACGCCACCAAGGCCCCGAGCGAGTGACCATGGAGGATCACGGGCGCCGAGAACTCATGGCTGACGACGGCCACGGTATCGGCGGCGTAGTCGACGACTCGGTAGCCGTCGGCGGCCCGGTCGGAGGCCCCGTGGCCGCGGTGGTCGAGTCCGGCGATCCGCCAGCGGGGGAGGAGATGGGGGAGGAGCGGCGCGAACGACCCGAACCGGCGGCCGACGCCATGGAGCAACAGGATCGCACGCTCGGCATCGGTCGCCGACTCGAACAGCGTCAGCCGCACGCCGTCGCCGGCGACCTGTCGAGACTGGATCATGAGCGTGTTCCCTCGCGGAGTGGCGTCCGACAGTTCACCCGCTCGGTCCCACGACGGAAAGGGGCCGCAGCAGGACCGGCGGCGACTCGACCGGGCGTCACCTCCCGCCCGGTGCCTCGGCGGCACCCGAACGGATCGCCCACCCGGACGCCTTGGAAATCCTGGCCCGGCGTCCCGACGTCTCGCGTGACACACATCCCATGAATCGCCATGACCGCCACCGCTTGGCGGTAGACGATCCCGCGCCCGATACTCGCGGTCATGTCGTCGCCCCCTGTCTGTGAGCCGGTCTGGTGGCGCGAGCCGCGGGCGCGGGCACTGGCCACATGGGGCGTCGTGCTCGTCGCCAGCGGCTTGGCCCACGTCGCCGTCTGGGGAGCCCTCGGCGGGCCCTGGGAAGGGGCGGTCTCGTGGCGGAAGCCGATCCTGTTCGGGATTTCCGGCGGCCTCACGAGCCTGTCGCTGGCCTGGGTCTGGTCGAAGCTCCCCTGGCGGCGCGGTGACGCCGTGCTGGCGCGGCTCACTGCCGCGGCACTGGTCGTCGAGGTGGCCCTCATCGACCTGCAGCGGTGGCGCGGCGTGGCGAGTCACTTCAACCGCACGACTCCACTCGACTCGATCCTCTACGACGCGATGGGGATCCTGATCCTGTTCGTGTCGGCGATCGCGGTCGACCTGTGCATCCGGCTGTTCCTCCAAGGGGTCGATCTCGAGCCCGACGCCCGCCTGGCCGCCCGCGCGGGGATGCTGTTTCTCGTCGTCTCCTGCGCGCTGGGGATCTGGGTGAGCGTCCATGGCGACGTGCGCGTCGCCGCGGGTCTCGAGCCGGAGCGCTACGGTGCAGCCGGGGTGCCGAAGTTTCCCCACGGGAGCGTGATCCACGCACTGCAGTGGCTGCCCGTACTGGCCTGGGGGGCCGCACGGGCAGGCATGTCGCCGCGGCGCCGCCGGCAGATCGTGACGCTGGCGACCGCCGGCACGCTGCTCGTGCTCGTCTACTCGCTGATCCAGACCTTCTCCGGACGGTCGCGGACCGACGCCGAGCCGGCCAGCGCGGCGATCCTCGCGGCGGGGGCGATCCTGCTTGCAGTTCCGGCGGCGGCGGTGGCGGCTGGGTGGATCGCGAGCCGGACCGCGACGCGGTGCGCCTGACACGCGGGCGCGACAACCGCCTCGATTGGCAGGATCGCCGTCGCCCGCCGTTCACTGACCGGCTTCCACCGGCGCTTCGACCACCACGGTGAAGTCGGTGTGGCAGTGGCCCGAGCAAGTCGCGTCGACGAGGTGGAGGTCGATCGCCACCGGTGCCGTCCCCGGCTCGGCGCTGACCGTCACCGGCACGACCGGCCGCCGCTTGGCCAGAGCCACAAGCGCCCGCGAGCGCAGTTTTTTGTCGAGCCCGCTGGCCTCCTCATCGTCGGGCACCGAGACCGTGACGCCCGCGTGGCGAAACGTATCGCCGTCGGCCGAGGTCGTGCCGACCGGCGCGGTGTCTTCGCCGCTCGTCATCGCCGACAGCTCCAGCCCGCCCCCGCGGGTCACGCCGACGGGACATTCGCAGGAAAACAGGACCGTCTTCGTCTCCCCCGGAGCGACCACGACCAGCGGAATGATCCGGGTCGGCTTCACGGGCGCGGGCTTGGCCGCCGCCTTGGTCGCGCCCTTCGCCGCGGTGGCAGGCTCGTCGGCCATCGCCGTCGTCAGGGCAACGATCCCGGCCACGACGAGTCCTCCGGCAAGCCATTCGACGACGCGCATGGTTCAGATCCTCCGGTCGAGGTCGGTGGTTCAGGCCATCGCGCCACGGCACCGACAGCCCAGGACGTGCTTCCCCGATGTGTAGGATACCGCGGGCTCGATGGCAGCTTTTCATGCCGCCAGATGCCGGTCGCGTCGAGGGTCACCCGGAAAGAAAACAGCCGTATCCCCCGCGTTTGCGAAGGATACGGCTGGCTGACTGCGACCCGAGTACCCCCACGGGGAGTCGACTTATTGCAGAATCCTCGGGAGGTACCGCAGTCGAGGAAAATTCCGGACCAAATTCCGGACCACGGCGGGTGGCCCCCGATCTCGGAGACCTGGTTCGACTCCTCGCGGATCTCCCGGATGGTCAACGCCAAGCCCTCGTGAGCCTCATGCGGCACGCCGCCGGCGGCGGGTGAAATCCCGGACTCGCGATCGCTCGCAGGTCGTCTCCCAAACCTGGCCCTGGCCGGCTGGCCATGGTTTGGGAGGCAGGCGCGCCATCACGTCGTTCCACACGGTCATCCCGCGGGCATGCCAAGCACCTGGGCCAGGGTCCGCAGCCCTGCCGCATGTTTCGCCCGGTTTTCCGACCGTAGTTTCTGGATGTTGAGCAGTTTCCAGCGCGGGGCCGGGAGCCGGTCCGCTCCCGCCACCGTAAACAGCGACCAGTCAGGATCACCCGCCTCGAAGCCGAGGAGAAATCGGCGATCCGCGTCAGTCAGCGACGCGTGAACCAACCCGATCAGTTCAACGAAGGTAGCTTCATGACCGGCGTAGTCGAAGGGCAACAGCGTCATGCCTGAAAACTCGCCCTCGAAGGTCTTCCGCTGATCCTTGGCCTCCGGCGCCAAGAGCTCCACGATCGGTCGGCGGTGGCCGATGACGTTCACGAGCAAGCCCGCTCGGACGTCGCCACCAAAACCCTCTGCGTCGAGCAGGTGTCGAACGTCGAACAAGTCCCGGGGATGCTGTCGGTCCAGCGCCGCCGATAACTTGCCGCCGAAGAGGTCGGCATGCGACACGACCGGCAGCTCGACGAACGACTCAAACGCCTCCTGAACAGCATCGGTGCAGGCAAGCTGTCGGACGGGCCATAGCGAGCCCCGCTGGAGCGGATTGACCTCGATCTTCACTCGTGCCCTGCCCCGCTGGCAGTGCACCTTGACCGCCATGTGTTCGCTCTGGGGCACGAGGGTCACTCGCGTTCCCGGCAGCCGGTCATGGGCCCGGGCTTTGATTCGTGCCAGCCCCTCGGAAATGCCGGCCAACGATGCAGCGCGATCGTCCAACGGCAGGTAGGTGAGGTCGATGTCGACAGACAGTCTGGGCATGTTGCGGACGAAGAAGTTGATCGCGGTGCCGCCTTTCAACGCAAACGCCGCCTCTTCGGCAACCAGTGGCAGCAGATCCAGCATCAGCCGCACCTGCGCCTGATACGCATCGTTCATTCTTCCCCCAGCGCCCGCGGCACGACGATCTCGTACTTCGCCACGTAACCGCCTTTGGGGACGATGCTGCGGGCGCCTTTGCCAAGATCGATCCGGTTTCGCGCGAGCTTGGCCACCACCGGAAGCCCGGCCCGCTCGGCCAAGAACATGAAGAGCCTCTTCACCTTGACCGAGGAGCATGCCTCCAGGAGCGATTGCATCACCTGAGGCCGTAGCGTCCGCAGATTCTCGACCAGTCCGTACGTCTCCACCAGATCCATCCGCTGCGGTGCCAAGAGCAGGCATTCGAGGATCGCCCGTTCCGGCGCGGAAGCCACGAGTGAGAAGCCGCCGAAATCACGCGTGCGGACAGCGGCGCTGGCGGGCAGGAATTTCGAAGTCACATGCGTCACCTTTCCCGACCAGTGGTGCCGCCGGAACCAGAGAGGCGGTCGCACGCCTGGCGCCGAGAACAGCCACACCTGCTCCCGCCCGAGCCGCACGAACTGACCGGCACCCTCGGCGGCAAGGGCGGTGAGACCGCCGACGTGGACCGCCAGTCCGTCCTGTGTCTGGAGCGCGTGGAGCCCACCTTGCCAGGTCGGGGAATCACCGCACCGCTTGAACACCCCGACCCCGACCGACTCGAGCCAGCCGCTGGCCACGTACTTCTGAGTGTGTTGCGGAGTCACCCCGAAAGCAGCCAGCGCAGACCGGGTGACGACGCCATGCCGCGGCAGGGAATGGACAATGGACTTCAGTTTTGATTCGCTGGATATACCCACGGTATATTTCTAGAATGCAAATCAAAGTAGTTGCAGGAAAATGCTGCCGCTGTGGGTAACCACGTACCGGTGCTTCCGGACGCGTTCTGGAAACAATGGATGCCGACGGCGAGCGGGTCGCAGGCATCGACGACACCCAGCGACCACTCGATCCACTCGGCGGCCTCCTGCTTGGCTCTCTCGAAGAGCGATCGCTCCTCGGTAAGTTGCCAAACAGCCTCGACGAACTCCCGGGGATCTCCGCACCGCTTCCACACCTGGGGCCCGCTTGGACGGAGCTAACTCCGCCTCTTCTTCGCTGCTCTGGAGCCGTCACCCCGAAAAAACAGCCGTATCCCCCGCGTTTGCGAAGGATACGGCTGGCTGACTGCGACCCGACTACCCCCACGGGGAGTCGAAGAAACCGCGTTTTCGCCAGCAAAGCCGCCATCAAGCATACCACCCGGCACGCTACCCGGCACACCCGGCGCCGCTGGCGACGTCGTCGACCTCCTCCGGCTCCTGGCCGGTCTGTCGGCAGAGGAGCGAGCCGCGCCCCTCTCGATCGCTCGCGAGGCGGCAGCCACCCAGGCGGAGCCAGCGGCGACGCCGGCCAGGCGGACGCCGAGCCGGCGGTCCTCGACTCGCCGATCGTAACGCCGGCGACGTCAGCACAAGCACAACTCCGAAAGCCGCGGGATCGGCGGAGTTGTGCTGACGCAGTCAGGCCACCAGGGAGGGTACCCTCCGATTCCGCGGTCGACGCCGGCCGGAGACCCCACGCTCCCACCGCGCGAAATCCTGTCGGGTTTCGCCAAGCCTGGCCGGCGGACGAGACCGCGTGCCATCCCGAAGCGCCTTCAGCGCGGGAGCCCAATCGCGATGCCGAATCTATCCTCGGCCGCCACTGTGGACCGGCCAATCGTCCACCGATATCCTATGGCCGGCGTTTGGCGACCAGGCTCGACGCCAGACATGGCGCGGCGAGGCACGGCTCATCACGGCAGGAAAAGAGCAGCCGGGATTGTCCCGACTGATCAACCATTCGTGAGGAAGCATCATGCCCCGATTGATTTCCGAGTGTGCGGTGGTCAAACGAGT
>VGZO01000055.1 GCA_016872555.1 Planctomycetota bacterium | reverse complement strand
GGTTTGCGATCGGCGAATCGAGCACGCCGCTGGCCGACATGGCGCTGCTCCGGATCGCCGCCAAGCACGGCATCGGCGACCTCGCGGCACTGGCCCGCTACGGCACCTGGCTGAAAGCGTGCCCCGAGGTACGTGATCCCGCCGGTGCCCGTGCGGCAGTGGGTGATCTCCGTGCCCATGCGATTGCGCGGCTTTCTCGCCGACCGACCCCGAGCCGTCGCCGCCGTCACGAGAATCTTCCTCGATGAGATCGAGCGGCTGCTGCTCGCGGCGTCAGGCGGGACACCTGATGCGGACATGCCGAGAGCCGCCCGCCCGCGGCTCGGCGGCATCTCCTTCCTGCACCGCTTCGGTTCGGCGCTCAACCACCATGTCCACCTGCACGCCTGCGTGACTGACGGCGTCTTCAGACCGGCCGCTGCCGATGGAGGGTCCGACGCCCCGCCGGCGTTCCTGCCCGCCCGCCTGATCACGCAGGCCGATCCGGCCGCGCTCACCGAGCGGGTGCGTCGCCGCGTGATCCGCTGGTTCCGCATGCAGCGGCTGCTCGACGCTGCTGCCGCCGCCGACATGCTCGCCTGGGAGAACAGCGGGTTTTCAGTAGACGCGAGTGTCCGGATCACGCTCGTCGACCGCGATGTGCCGAGCTGTTTTCGGAGTCTCGAACACTTACTGCGACACTGTGCCCGGCCTCCCTTCGCGCTGGAGCGGCTCTCCGTGATCCGCGGCCCAGACGGCCGGATCGCCCGCATCCGCTACGTGCAGCCCAGACACAAGGCGGCCAGCTGGGTCGGCCCGGGTCGTACGCGAAAGTCGACGCGGCCCGGCACGAGTGGCGTCGTCACGATGACCGGGACATCTTCCAGGGTCGGATAGACGAGCTGCCCGCGATCAACATCCACAGCCTCTGACCCCCGCCGACAGCGACACCTTCGTCGGGGAGTGACGCAACTGCTCGACGTCCTTGATTCGCTGACGATTGCCGGCGGCACTGCCTGCCTGTACACTATGCGAGCGTGTTCGAAATGGCGCTCTACGGCTGCCGATGCCCGTAAAAACCTCATTGCAGAAGTCGGGTAGTTCAGCATGGCAACGATCGCATTTGATCGCGACGCAACCGCGAAGTGGTATGCGGAGCGGCACCTGAACGTGGATGACGGCATCGCCGAAGTGGTCTATCTGCCGAGGAATGCAGACGATCGCGAGATTCGTTTCCTCGAGATCAATAATGACATGCTGGATGCCGACGACAGTCTCGAGCCTGTCGACTTCGGCGTCGATATGGGCGACGGCAACGAGCATGTTCTCTGGGTGATCGACCTGACTCGCAAGCAGTACGAGCTGGTCGTGAAGAACAGGCTGTCGCTACCCGAGTCCTGGACGCTGGACGATGCAGTTCACTACTCGCGGACCGAAAGGGGTCACAAGCGGTGAACTCGGCCCAGACGCTCTGGTGGACGCAGGCTCGGGCTGACCTGGCCTTGTTCGAGCACCTTCGCGGCACAGCGAAGTGGCGTTACCAGTGCCACACGCTCCAAGCTCTGCAAATGGCTACCGAAAAAATCGCCAAGGCCTCCTTTCGGGCAGGCACTGCCCGACCGAGCAGACTGACCCACTTGGGCCTGACCAAGCTGCTGCGCCGGCTCTCGACGGTCCAGCGTGCGGACCAGCCTCGTCTGGCCAGGGTGTTCCGCGTGCGCGGGTTCAGGGATTTCCAGCAGTTGCTCAAACGGGTTCGTGGCCTTGCCCACGCCATCGAGCAACTGCCGCCAGCTATCGCCGGACCAAATCGCATCAACACCGAGTATCCTTGGCCCGACAACAATCCCTCTCATGCGCCAGCCGAATGGACTTTCGACGTCTGGGATCGCCTCGATTCCCGCGACGGGCGCGAGTTTCAGCGATTCGTGTCGCGGGCGATCGCAGGCTTTGACCAGTACGCCGACGTGTTCCGCTCCCGGTGAGAACACGGATCCTGTTGTTGCCGCAGGCTGGCTTGATCATGAAACTCTCCACCGTCCTCGACCACATCGACAGCGGCCACATGGCCCTCCCGGAAGTCCAGCGGGGCTACGTCTGCAACCGTGACCAGGTCGGTGGCCTGTTCGACTCCCTCTATCGCCGCCAGCCTGTCGGCGGACAGCTCGTCTGCGCGCGAGTCGCGGTCATTTCTCCATGAGACGGGCAAACACCTCGGCCTGCTCTCGGGCGTCATCCACCGCATGATGCGTGTGCGGGCTCGGGGCCTGCAACTCGACGGGCAGTTTGGAGCGCCCCGCCGCCGAAATCGGTAATCGACTCTTCACGGCGAACGCGATCTTGATGTCAAAGCAACTCGAGTGCCCGAACGGTGAGCCGTCTCGGGAAAAGTTCGTCAGGTACCAGTACAACCACGTCCAGTCGAAACTCAGAGGAAACGCCACGAGGACGGGCTGCCTGGCGCCGGCCATTTGCCTGACCCACGCGGCGGCCTCGGTCATCGCGTCAGCCGGGTCGGCGCCTTCCCGAATCAGACGATCCCGATCGAGCTTGTTGACGTGAAGTGCCTCGGCCTCCTCGAAGAAGCTGTCGAACGAGCTCTCGCCGAAGCCGCCCCGATGATCGTGACCGCAGACACCTGGGACCTCGGCCGCCTCGCCGGCCAGTGCGCGCTGTGTAGCCCAGCCCGCCACGCCCGACTCCACGCCATCAACCGAGCCCAACGGGCGCTGCCACGGGCGGGGCACGCGTGCGGATGTGCGGCGCACGCGATGCCGAAAGAGGCGCGGCGATGACACACGACGTGGCGATCCTCGGCAGCGGCTTCGCCGGGAGCATTTTGGCGTGGATCCTCGCCCGGCAGGGGATGCGCGTCGTGATCCTCGACCGCGACCGGCACCCGCGGTTTGCGATCGGCGAATCGAGCACGCCGCTGGCCGACATGGCGCTGCTCCGGATCGCCGCCAAGCACGGCATCGGCGACCTCGCGGCACTGGCCCGCTACGGCACCTGGCTGAAAGCGTGCCCCGAAGTGGGCTGCGGACTGAAGCGCGGGTTTTCCTACTTCCATCATCCGGCGGGCCAGCCCTATGCCGACACGCCCGACCACGCCGCTTCGCTGCTCGTGGCCGCCAGCGCCACCGACGCCGCCAGCGATACCCACTGGCTCCGCGCCGACGTCGATGCCTGGCTCTTCGACCACGCACGCACGGCCGGAGCCGAAGCACATGAAGGCATCACGCTCGACCGGCTCGGCCGCGACGACGGCCAGTGGACGATCGAATGGACGGGAAGCGGCCCCGGCCGAGCGCGGGCCAGCGTGGTCATCGATTCGACCGGCAGCGGCGGGGCACTCGCCCGGGCCGTGGGCCTCGAGCGCCGCGACGACACGCTCCTCACCAGAACCGGCAGCGTGTTTTCACACTTCACCGGCGTCGGCAGTTGGGACGCGATCCGGCAGGCGGCGGGCGACGGCTCGACGGTCGAGCCGTTCCGCTCCGACGATGCCGCACAGCATCATGTGCTCGATGACGGCTGGGTGTGGATCCTGCGCTTCCGCGGCGGGCTGACGAGCGTGGGGATCGTGCGGCCCACCGCCTGGGCCACCGAGGCACTGAATAACCCCGAGCGCGCCTGGGGCGACACGCTCGCCCGGCACGAAGGAATCCACGCGCTTCTCGCCACCGCCCGGCCCGTGCGGCCGCTGGCTGCGGTGCCGAGGATGTCGCGCCTCTGGTCGCGCGCCGCCGGGCCCGGGTGGGCGCTCTTGCCGACGACCTGCGGCTTCGTCGATCCACTCCACAGCACCGGCATCGCCCACGCGCTCTCGGGCGTGGAACGACTCGCAGACATGCTCCTCGCGGAGCACCACGACGCCGCCACGGCCGACGACGGCCCCTGGGCGGCCTATGGCCGCGCGGTGCCCGACGAGGTGGCATGGATCGACCGGCTGGTGAGCGGCTGCTACGCGGGGCTCCCCGACTTCGACCGCTTCCGCCAGGCATGCTTGCTCTTCTTCCTGGCGACGGTCAGCGCCGAGCGGAGCATCGCCGGCGGGGCGACGGTCGCCGAGCGTGGCTTCCTCGACGCCCGAAACGCGCCGCTCCGCACGGCCCTCACCGCCGTCCGCGACCGGATCGCGGCAGGAGAGTCTTTTACTCCTGAAGCACTCCGCGCGCTCGTGGGCCACCTCGATCCGGTCGGCCTGCTCGACCCCGCGCACCGCCAGCGCATCGCCCACACCGCAGCGACGAAGTAACGCCCCGCCGCGGCCTGCCGATGCGGCGCCGCCGGGGCGGGATGTACACTCACGGCATGCTCAGCAAGGAAACCCTCGAAGCGTATCGGCGGATGTCGCCCGGGGAGCGGCTGGAGCTGACGTTTGCGATGATCCGGGAAAACACCCCCTACCTGCTCGCCGGCGCGCCCGGTGTCGTCGATCGCCGCTTCGCCCTCCTCGAGCGGGAAAACGAGCGGCGCAACGCCCGATTGCTCGCGGCACTCGAGCGGGTGAAGCCTGTGCCGGCTGGCCGACGATGACCGACCTGACGACCGTCATCCACGATCTGGTCGATATCTTCGACCGACTCGGGCTCCCCTACGCGATCATGGGCGGCATCGCCGTCCGGGCCCACGGGATTCCGCGTCCGACCTACGACGTGGACTTCACCCTCGCCGTTCCCCGCGACCGGCTGGGGGCGGTTTTTGCCGCGATCACCGAGCGCGGTTACAGCGTGCCCGAGCAATACACGCGAGGGTGGGTCGACAGTGTCGGCGGGATGCCGCTGGTGAAGGTCAGGCTGTTTCTCGACGGCCGTGCCGTCGATGCCGACATCTTCATCGCCGAGTCCGACTTCCAGCGCTTGGTCATCGAGCGGCACGTCACGGCCGAAGTCGAGGGGCGGTCTGTCAAGCTCGTCTCCGCCGAAGACCTGATCCTCTTCAAGTTGATCGCGTCGCGGCCCCGGGACCTGATCGACATCCAGGACGTGCTGTTCACGCAGGGCGAGCTCGACGAACCCTACCTGCGCCGCTGGGCCGGCCCGCTCGGCGTCGAGGAGAAGCTCGACGAGGTGCTCGCCGCGCGCGAGTGAGCGCTGGCCGGGGGCATATCGATCAACAGCTCTCGCGGAGGTGCCGCTCCACGGGCTATCCTCTGGCAGGAGTGTGCTGGTCTGCGGATCGGCGTGGATTCCCCGCAGCAGGGAATCCGGGGGTTCAGGGACGGGGCTGCCCGAGGCACGAGGCGGCTTGATTGCCGGGCCTCCGAAGAAGCGTGCAATCATCCCGGTAGTTTTTGCAAACGCACCTGGCCCGGCTGGCTCACGAGAAAAGACTCCCCGATCGCGTTTTCATGGACGGCCACCGCGGCGAGTGTCGCTTTCGCCATCGCGATGCGCATGGAAGCCGGAAAACGAATCAGGACGACTCCGGGCGATCGTGCCCGCGCCACGAAAACGTGCCATCCGAAGTCCTTGTCTTCAGTGAGCAGGACTCGGTTCGTCACGTAGGCCTGGTCGATGAGTGCTGCATCGACCGATCGCTCGAATTCATCGACGACGGCGACCACATCGTGTCCGGCAGCGCGCAGTGTCTGCACGACCAGACAGTCGCAACTCTCGTCGGCGAGGAAACGGAGCACGGAGATCTCGGGTCACACCGGCTGCACGACGATCGTCTCGTTGGCCAGCATGTCGGCTGCATACGCGAGGGCTGCCCGAACGTCGCCCGGCTGAAGGGCGGGATAGCCCTCGTGAAGATCACCTTCACTGGCCCCCTCACTCAACTTCCGCACGATCAGCTCGACGGGAATCCGAGTGCCCTCGATGACCGGCTTGCCCCCCATCACGTCCGGAGCGATTTCAATTCTGGGGTGTTTCATTGAGCAACGCCCGCGGCGGGTCGGAAATCGATCAATCCAGAGCCGAGCAAACTACCGACAACGACTGCGGCCACCGGCAGACTGGAGACAAGGTGATCGACCGCGGGATGCGGCCGACGGCGACCCGGAAAACCCACGGCGTTTCGACGTGGTCGACACGGCCGTTTCGGCTGCCCTCCTATCCCACCAGCGCCGCGAACCGCCGGCGGTAGACGAGCGGATCGGAGGGAAACAGCGGTGGGGCGTCGGCGGCGGCCACGCCGTGCTGGAAACGGCGCTTGGGATACACCGGCATCTCGATCCCCGTGCGGCGCCGGATCCCGCGCGACATGATCTCACCCTTCAGGGCATACAGCCGGCCATGGTCCCAGCCGGTGAGCTCGATGAACGGGATCCCCTCGGCGACCTCGATCACGTCGGGCAGGGCGTAGGGGCTGAACCCCTGGAAGCCGAGCGTGGCGGCGGGGGCGTAGCTGCGGACGTGGCCGCGGCTCTGGCCGCCGGAGTAGGTGAGCGAGTGCTTGATCGCGGCGATCCCCCAGCCCTCCTGGTAGAGGAGCGAGTTGTTGAGGACGCTGCGGATCGTCAGCTCCGGGTCGTCTTCGATCGGGTAGGCCTTGAGGTTTTCATCGCCGCCGTCGCCGTCGACGAGATGGCGCCAGTCGGGATAGCGCCGGCGGATCCCGCGGCACAGGGCAAGCGTGGCGGCGCAGGCCTGGACGTCGAGCGGTTTGTAGTCCTCGAGCGTGCGGATCGCGTCGTCGAGATCGAGGTCTTCCGGAAACACCTCGACCGGCTCGTGGAGAAAGGCATGGCCGGTGGCGGCGAGAAACCGGCGGGCCTGGTCGAGATCGGCGCCGCGGTCGGCGATCGAGAGCGTGAACGCCTTGAGCCGGGCCGCCGACCCCTGGCGCTCGACCAGCAGGTGGTGGAGCAGGAGGAGGAGGGCGCCGCTGTCGATGCCGCCGGAAAACAAGACGCCGACCGGCGCGCTGGCGTCGAGCGTGTCGAGCCAGGCGGTGAGGCCGTCGGCGAGCGCGGCGGTGTAGCGGTCGGCGATGTCGTCGAGGTCGGTGCCGAGGCGCTCGCGCGCGGGGGTGAAGAAACGCGTGCAGACGGGGGAGGGATCGGGGCAGCCGACGAGGTGCAGCTCCATCACGTGATGGGCCGGCACCATCCGCGTGTACGACGGATGAAACTGGTCGGCGAGGCCGTGGTCGGCCAGCCAGCCGGCGATCGCGTCGATCCGGTCGGCGACCACGAGCACCGGACCGGCAGCCAGCTTGGCGATGAAAAACCGCAGCGGCCGGCCGAGCGACCGGGCGAGGCGGATGCGGATGCCGTCGCGGTGGACCAGCGCGAAATGGCCGCGGATCCCGCGGACCGCCGCCGGATCGCCGCTGGCGACGCGCGCGAGCGCCTCGTCGCGCGACATGTTGAGCAGGATGTCGCCGGCGGGATCGAGCAGGTCTACCAGCCGGTCGATCGCCACGCCGTGCGTCATCGTCGCCTCCTCGGAAAATGCCCGGGCGGGGGAGCCTCAGGTGTTACGGAGTGTTGTAGCAGCGCCCACGCGGCGTTCCCGCGAGGGGGGCGTTGCCGGTAATCTGCTGGCTCGCCTGCGGGGAACCGGGATGAGCGGACGACGAGCGGCGATCCTCGGGACAGTGGTGCTGCTGGCCGCGGCCGCGGTCAGCGCGTGGCTGGCGGCGCGCCGTGGTGGCGTGGCGACGCTCGCGCCCGAGCAGGCCGCCGAGATCGCGCGGACGCGCAACGTGGCGCTCGGGGCCCTGGAAAACCAGCAGCTCGACCGGGCGATCCCGGCGCTCGAGTCGCTCGCGCGGATGCTCCCCGGCGACCCGCTGCCGGCGCGAAACCTCGCCGTGGCGCGGGTTGTGGCCCTCGGCGACACGCTCCAGGCGATCCCCGACGAGGCGCTCCTGCCGCCGGCGAAACAGGCCCTCGACGCCCTGCGCCGCGGCGAGGGAGAGTCAGACCCGTGGCGCTGGCTCACCGCGCGCTACGACCTGGCCCGCGGCGAGCCGGGGGCGGCCGCCGAACAGTATCAGGCGCTCGCCGACGGCACCGGCGGCGCCGCCGCCTGGTACGCGCTGGCCCGCGCCCGGCGCGATGCCGACGACGGCGCCGCCGCCGACGCCGCGCTCGACCGGGCAGCGGCCCTCGCTCCGGGGAATGTCTGGCTCGCGGTCGAATGGTTTCGCGCGGCGGCCGGCCGCCTCCAGGCCGCGCGCGGTGCGGCAGCGCCCGATCCGGCACTCGCCGATGCGATCGCCGCGCGGCGGGGGGCGATCGCGCCGTTCGCACCGAGCATCCTCACGTTCACGCGCGTCGACATCGCCAAGCTGCTCGACGAGGCCGCGGCCGCGGCGCGGACCGGCGACATGGCCGTGGCCGCCGGCCGGCTCCGGGCGCTGGCCAACGTGCTCGTGCCGCAGAGCGAAGGGGACCGGCGCGACCTCGAGCGCCACCCGCTGGTGTTCGTGCGCGACTCGTTTGCCGCACCGCTTCCCGAGCCGGCCGGGCAGGGGGACGAGGCGATCCCCGTGGAGCTCCGGCCGCTGCCGGCAGTCGGCGCTGCCGCCGGGGCGGCGCCGGTCGCCGTGGTCCTCGATGATCTCGACGTCGACGGCCGGCTCGACCTCGTCGCCGCCGGGCCGGAGGGGCTGCGCGTGGCGAGGCGCGACGCCGACGGGGCGTGGCAGACGGCGCTCGCCGCGCCGCTCCCCGACGGCGTCGCCGGGCTTCTCACCGCCGACCTCGACCTCGACTTCGACGAGGCGCGGCGGGCGGCGCTCGCCCTGCGCCCCGCCACCGATCCGGCCGGCGAGAAGGGGGCGCCGCTCCCCGGCTGCCCGGCGGCCGATCTCGATATCGTCGCCTTCGGGGCGTTTGGCGTGTTGCCGTTTCGCAACCGGCTCGGTGCCGACGGCGCGCGCCAGCTCGAGGCGCTCGCCGCGGTGACGGCGTCGGCGGTCGCGGCCGCGACGGTCGCCGATCTCGACGCCGACGGCGACCTCGATCTGGTCACGGCCGGTGCCGACGGCGTGCGGCTGTGGAGCAACGACGGGCTCGGCACGTTTCGCGATGTCACGCCGGCGGCGCTCGACCAACCGGCCGGTGGGGCTGCCGACGGGGCGGGGCTGCTGGCCGTCGACGCCGACCGCGATGTCGATGTCGATGTCGTCGTCGTCACGCCGGCGGGGACGACGCTGCTCGAGAATCTCCGCCACGGGCAGTTTCGCGCCGTGCCGGTTTCGGGCGCGGGCGGCCGGGCCGTCGAGTGCCTCGATCCCCGCGCCGCCGGGCGCTGGGAGCTCGTCGTCGCCGGGAAGGAGGGGACGCGGATCTTCCCCGTGCGGAGCGACGCCGGGGCGACAGACGCGCAGCGGCAGCTCGATGCCGCGCCGCGCCGCGGCGTGGTCGCCTGGGACTACGACAACGACGGCCACCTCGATCTGGCCACCTGGGGCGACGACGGGATCGGAATCCTCCGCGGCACGGCCGCCGGAGGCTTCGAGGTGCAGGCGATCGGCGGTGAGGTGGCCGGGCCGCGCGCGCTCGACACGGGCGATCTCGACGGCGACGGCGACCTCGACCTGGCCGTGGCGAGCGCCAACGGCGTGCTGCTGTTTGACAACCAAGGGGGCAACGCCCATCACTGGCTCGACGTCGCCCTCGAGGCGCAGCAGGTGAAGGGGGACCAGTTTTCCCCCAGCGGCCGCGTCAACGCCCATGGCCTCGGCGGCCTCCTCGAGCTCAAGGCGGGAAGCGCCTATCAGCCGCGCGTGGTCCGCCGGCGCACGACCCACTTCGGCCTCGGCCGGTCGCGCGTCGCCGACGTCGTCCGCGTGCTGTGGCTCAACGGCGTGCCGCAAAACCTCATCGAGCCGCCAGCCGACGCGCTGGTCTGCGAGCAGCAGGTCCTCCTCGGCTCCTGCCCCTACCTGTATGCGTGGAACGGCACCGGCTTCGGCTTCGTCACCGACCTGCTGTGGGGGGCGCCATTGGGCCTGCAGCGCCGGGCGGGGGAGCTGATGCCGGCGCGCGAGTGGGAATACCTCCTCGTGCCGGGATCGGCGCTCGTGCCCCGCGACGGCCGCTACGTCCTCCAGCTCACCGAGGAGCTGTGGGAAGCGGCCTACTTCGACGAGGTCCGGCTCCTCGCCGTCGACCATCCGGCCGACGTCGAGGTGGTGAGCAACGAGAAGGTCGGCCCCGCGGCGATTGCGGGGTTCGGGATCCACTCACTCGCGCGGCCGCGCCACCCGGTCGCGGCGCGCGACGACGCCGGCCGAGACCTGCTGCCGGCGCTGGTGGCGGCCGACGGCACGTTTGCCCGGCCGACGGCGCGGAAGCTGCGGCAGGGGCTGCTCGACATGCACCATGTCGAGCTCGACCTCGGCCCCGACCTCGACCGCGACCGGCTGGTGCTGTTTCTCACCGGCTGGACCTACCCGACGACCGTCAATCTCAACGTCCAGCTCACCCTCCACCCGGCGCTCGATCCGCCGCGGCCGCCGTTTCTCGAGGTGCCCGACGGCCAGGGGGGCTGGCGCGAGGCGCTGGGGTTCATCGGGTTTCCCGGCGGGAAGACGAAATCGATCGCCGTCGATCTCGCCGGGGTCCTGCCGCCGGGGGAGTCGCGCGTGCGGATCGGCACGAGCATGGAGATCCGCTGGGACGAGATCCGGTTCACCACCGGCGAAGCGCCGGCGCCGACGCGCGTCGTCGAGCTCGAGCCGCTGTCGGCCGACCTCCATCGCCGCGGCTGCTCGCGGATCGAGCGCGACGGCGGCGACGGGCCGGAGCGGTTTCCCTACGACGATCCGCTGACCGGGCCGAAGTGGCCGCCGATGGACGGCTGCTTCACCGCCCTCGGCGACATCCGCGACCTGCTGGCCGCCAGCGACGACCGGCTGGTGGTGATCGGGGAGGGGGACGAGGTGACGCTCGAATTCGCCGTGCCGCCGCCGCCGCCCCCCGGCTGGACCCGCGACTTCCTCTTCAAGAGCGTCGGCTGGGACAAGGACGCCAACCTCGCCACGGCCGCCGGGCAGGCAGTCGAGCCGCTGCCATTCCGCTCGATGCGTTCCTATCCCCCGGGGCCGGACGACCCGCCCCCCGATTCCGCCGCCTACCGCTCCTGGCTCCGCGACCGGCAGACGCGGCGGCAGACCGGGGCGTTTTGGCGGGCGGTCCGGGACGGGGCGGTTTCCACGCCGGGTGAGGGCTGACCGAGGGGAGCGGGATACTATTAGGGACAGGCCGATCGGTCGGCCGGGGAGCTGGGGGCGGTGCGATGGCCACGGGTGTGACGCACGGAGCAGGGGAGGCCGCCGCGCCGCGGCCGGCACGGCGCGTGGTCGTGCCGGCGGTGGGCCCGCGCCTGAGGCGCTTGCTGGTGGCGGTGCTGGCGCTGGTCGCCGTGATCGGGGCCAACTCCGCCTACCTCGCGGCGATCACCGCCGTCGAGTGGGTCACCGGGCGGACGTACCAGAACTGGCTCTACCAGTGGATGTTCCTCGTCCACTTGGTGCTCGGGTTCGTGTTCATCGCGCCCTTCGTTGTGTTCGGCCTGATCCACATGGCCAACACCCGCCACCGCAAGAACAGGCGCGCGGTGAACGTCGGCTACGCGCTGTTTGCCGTGGCGCTGGTCGTGCTCGTCTCCGGGGGCCTGCTCCTCGGCCTGCGGATGAGCGGCGCGGCCGCGCGGACGCCGCTCGGGACGCAGCTCACCTACTGGGCCCACGTGCTGGCGCCGCTGGCGGCGGTCTGGCTGTATTGGCTCCACCGCCTCGCCGGGCCGCGGATCCGCTGGCGCGTCGGCCTGACCTACGCCGGCGTCGTCGGCGCCGGGATCGCGGGACTGGCGCTGCTCCATGTCCAGGACCCGCGCCACTGGCACGCCGTCGGACCGGAGGAGGGGACGAAATACTTCGAACCGTCGCTGGCCCGGACGGCGACGGGCAACTACATCCCCGCCAACGTCCTGATGATGGACGACTACTGCAAGAAGTGCCACGCCGACGTCCACGCCGGCTGGGAGAAGAGCTCGCACCACTTCAGCTCGTTCAACAACCCGGCCTACCTGGCGAGCGTCCGCGAGACACGGCAGGTGTCGATGGACCGCGACGGCTCGATGCGCGCGGCGCGGTGGTGCGCCGGCTGCCACGATCCCGTGCCGTTCTACAGCGGCGCGTTCGACGATCCCGCCTACGACGACGTCCGCCACCCGACGGCGCACGCCGGGATCACCTGCACCACCTGCCACGCCATCACCCACGTCAACAGCACGCGCGGCAACGCCGACTACACGATCGACGAGCCGATCCACTACCCGTTCGCGACCAGCGACAACGAACTGCTCCAGTGGATCAACAACCAGCTCGTGAAGGCCAAGCCGGCCCACCACAAGAAGACGTTCCTCAAGGATTTCCACCGCTCGGCCGAGTTCTGCTCGACCTGCCACAAGGTGAGCCTGCCGGGCGAGCTGACCCACTACAAGGACTTCCTCCGCGGCCAGAACCACTACGACCCCTACCTGCTGTCGGGCGTGTCGGGGCACGGGGCGCGGAGCTTCTACTATCCGCCGGAGGCGAAGGGGAACTGCAACGCCTGCCACATGCCGCTGGCGGAGAGCGCCGATTTCGGCGCGAAGTATTACGACGCCACCGGCCGGCTCACCGTCCACGACCACCTGTTCCCCGCGGCCAACACCGGCCTCGCCTGGCTCGGTGACCGCCCCGACGCGATCGAGGCGCATCGGAAGTTTCTCACCGACATCACGCGCGTCGACATCTTCGGGATCCGCGAGGGGGGCACGGTCGACGGGAAGCTGGTCGCGCCGCTGCGGCCGCGCGTGCCGGCCGTGGTCGCCGGGCGAAGCTACCTGCTCGAGACCGTGATCCGCACGCTCAAGCTCGGCCACATCTTCACGCAGGGCACCGCCGACTCCAACGAGGTCTGGCTCGACGTCACCGTGAAGGCGGGCGACCGGGTGATCGGCCGCAGCGGCGGGATCGATCCGGCCGCCGGCAACGAGGTCGACCGCTGGGCCCACTTCGTCAACATCTTCATGCTCGACCGCGACGGCAACCGGATCAACCGCCGCAACGCCCAAGACATCTTCTTCCCGCTCTACAACCACCAGATCCCCCCCGGCGCCGCCTGGACGGTGCACTACGGCCTCGACATCCCCGCCGGCGTGACCGGGCCGGTGACGGTGACGGCGAAGCTCCAATACCGGAAGTTCGACGCCGAATACATGCGCTACGTCGCCGACAAGGCACGCCCCGGCGACGTGCCGCTCCGCGGCCACGTGGCGGGCGAGCCGTACGTCAACGAGCTGCCGATCACGACGATGGCCACCGACGAGGTGACGTTCGAGGTGGTCGCCGACGCGGGGGCGGCGGCCGTGGCCGAGGTCGCCGCGCGGAAGATCCCCGACTGGGAGCGCTACAACGACTACGGCATCGGCCTGCTCATCAAGGGGAAGGCGGAGCTGCGCCAGGCCGAGGAGGCGTTTGCCGAGGTCGAGCGCCTGGGGCGCTACGACGGCGCGCTCAACCTCGCCCGGGTGTTCTTCGAGGAAGGGCGGGTCGACGACGCCGCCGCGGCGCTGGTCCGCGCCGCCGGGCATGCCGACCCGGCACCGCCGCCATGGACGCTCGCCTGGCTGTCGGGGCAGGTCAACCGCCAGCAGGGGCGCCTCGGGGAGGCGGAGACCAACTTCCGCAAGGTCCTCGAAGACCGCTCGCCCGAGATGATCGCCCGGGGGTTCGACTTCAGCCTCGACTACGAGGTCCGCAACCTCCTCGGGCAGACGCTGTTCGACCTGGCGGCGCAGTTCCGCGGCGGCGCCGCGGCCGCCGAGCGGACGGCGCTCCTCGAGGCGGCGGCGGCGGAATTCGCCAAGACGCTCGCGCTTGACAGTGAGAACGTCTCGGCGCACTACAACCTCCAGCTGATCCACGGCCAGCTCGGCGACGCCGACCGCGCCGAGCACCACCGCCGCCAGCACCAGCGCTACAAGCTCGACGACAACGCCGCCGACCGGGCGGTGGCGCTGGCCCGGGAGAAGTATCCGGCGGCCAACTTCGCCGCCGAGACGGTGGTGATCTACCCGCTGAGGCGCCCGGGTGCCCCCGAGCTGCCGGCGGAGGCGCCCGAGGGCGTGGCCGGGGAGCCGTCGCCGGCCGCGGCGGCGACGCTGCCATGAGCGGCGCGGCCCCGCGCGAGCCCCGCGACGGCGATCTTCCGGCCGACGACGACGTCGCCGACGATGCCGTCATCGGCCGGGCGCTGAGCCGGTCGCTGGTGGTGATCGGCAGCGTCGCGGCACTGGCGGCGGCGGTCGCCGTGTGGCGTGCCTGGCCGAAGCCGCGCCCCGTCGCCAAGGAGACGACCCTCACGCTCCCCGACCGCCGGGCGCGGCCGACGCGGGCGCTGCCGGCGCTGCCGTTTTCCGACGTCACGGCCGAGTCGGGGGTGCGCTTCGTCCACGAGAATGGCGCCGCCGGCGAGAAGCTCCTCCCCGAGACGATGGGGGGAGGCGTGGCCTGCTTCGACTTCGACGGCGACGGCGACCAGGACCTGTTTTTCACCACCGGCTCGCGCTGGCCATGGGACGACCGGCCGGCGGCGGCCCCGGCGACGCAGCGGCTGTTTCGCAACGACGGCGGCTGGCGCTTCACCGATGTCTCCGCCGGGTCGGGGCTCGACGTCACCTGCTACGCCACCGGGATGGCGGTCGGCGATTACGACGCCGACGGCCGCCCCGACCTGTTCGTGGCTGCGGTCGGCCCCGACCGGCTGTTTCGCAACCTCGGCGGCGGCCGGTTCGAAGACGTCACCGCGGCGACCGGGGTCGCCGGCGACGACGGCGACTGGGGCACGAGCGCGGCGTTTTTCGACGCCGACGGCGACGGCGACCTCGACCTGTTCGTCTGCCACTACGTCGTCTGGTCGCGCGAGGCCGACCGGGCCCAGGACTTCCGCCTCATCGGCGGCGGGCGCGCCTACGGCCGGCCGCAGAACTTCGCCGGCACGTTCCCGCGCCTGTGGCGTAACGACGGCGGCCGGTTCAGCGACGTCTCGGCCGAGGCGGGGATCCAGGTCCGCAACCCGGCGACCGGCGTGCCCGCCGCCAAGAGCCTCGGCGTCGCCTGCGACGACCTCGACGGCGACGGCCGGATCGACATCGTCGTCGCCAACGACACCGTGCAGAACTTCCTGTTCCACAACGTCGGCGGCGGCCGGTTCGAGGAGCTCGCCGGCCCGTCGGGCGTGGCCTACGACACCGAGGGGCGGGCGCGCGGGGCGATGGGGATCGACATCGGCTACTTCCGCAACGACGACGAGGTCGGGATCCTGATCGGCAACTTCGCCAACGAGATGTCGGCGCTGTACGTCTCGACCGGCCGGCAGCTCCAGTTCCGCGACGACGCGGTCGCCAACGGCCTCGGCCCCGAGACGCGCCAGGAGCTGACGTTCGGCGTGCTGTTTGCCGACGTCGATCTCGACGGCCGCCCCGACATCGTCCAGGCCAACGGCCACCTCGAGGAAGACATCAACAAGGTCCAGCGCACGCAGTTTTACGAGCAGTCGCCGGAGCTGTTTTGGAACTGCGGGCCCGACGAGCCGACCGAATTCGTCGCCGTGCCCGCGGCAACCGTTGGGGAGGGCTTCCACCGGCCGCTCGTGGGGCGCGGCCTGGCCACCGCCGACCTCGACGGGGATGGCGACGCCGACTTCGTGCTCACCGCGTCGGGCGGTCCGGCGCGGCTGGTGCGCAACGACCAGGCCACCGGCCACCACTGGATCCGGATCCGTCTGGAAGACGCGGGTTTGAACCGCGGCGCCGTGGGGGCGATGGTCGAGCTCCGCGGTCCGGCCGGGGGGCCGATGCAGCGCCGCTGCGTGTCGGCGGCGCGGAGCTACCAGTCGCAAAGCGAGCTGCCGGTGACGTTCGGCCTCGGCACGGCGGCCGAGCCGGTCACGATCCAGTTGCGCTGGCCCGACGGGGAACTGACGACCCATGCGGGGCTGGCAGTGGACCGGGTGCACGTCCTGCGGCGCGGCGGGGACGTGCGGTAATCGCGTTGTCGCAGGGCAAGCCTCGGCTCGGGCTCCGCAGACATCGCGTTGTCGCGGGGCAAGCCTCAGCTCGGGCTCTGCAGAGGGGACGCCCCTCGCGCCTTTGCCCTCGCATCGACCCGCATGCAGTTGCGACGGGCCGATGCGAGGGCGACGGCGGAGGGGCTACGCGGGTCCCTGGGGGGCGAAACGGGGGACGGCGCCGGCGCGGGGGGGCCTCGAGGCTCGGCGACGGGCGAGGTGAATGGCCTCTGGGTTGCGTCTTGTTGGTGCGTCTGTTTGGGGGGCTGTGTTCGCTTGGGTTCTGTCAGACGCGCGTTTGCAGCTTGCGGGCCAGGCGCTGGAGCGTGTTGCTGAAGTCGTCGCGCGGGAGGCAGGCGCGGATGAGGTGGAGGCCCGGGGGATCGGAGAGGGCCAGCGACAGCGCGCGGTCGAATTCGCCCTCGGTCCGCGCGACGTGGCCGGTGCCGCCGCCGAGGACCTCGGGGAGACGCTCGTAGGCCCAGACGTTGATGTCGTTGAACGTGCCGTCCTGGAGGAGCCGTTCGGTGCCGTAGCCGGCGTTGTCGAGGACGATCACCACCACCGGCAACTTCCGCGCCACCAGCGTCGACAGCTCCATGCCGGTCATCTGGAAGGCCCCGTCGCCGGCGACGAGGATCACGCGCAGGTCGGGGCGGGCGACCGCGGCGCCCAGCGCCGCCGGCACGCCGAACCCCATCGACGTGTAGTAGGCCGGCGAGACGTATTCGGTCTGGCCGCGGATCACCAGCTCGCTGGTCGCGAACAGCGCGTCGCCGATGTCGGCGACCACGACCGTGCGGTCGTCGAGCGATTCGTCGAGCCGGCGCACCAGCCGCGAGATCGTGAGCGGCGCGTCGGGCTCGAGGCGGAACGGCCCCCGCGCCACGGCCGGGCCCGGTGGCAGGACGCGCGGCTTGGCCTTCGGCCGGGCGGCGGCGAGCCCGCGGATGAAGTCCTCGAGGAGGACGCCGTGGTAGTGATGATGGCTGATCTGGAGGCCTTCGCTCGTGGCATGGATCGTGCGCCACGGGTCGAGCTTGGCGGTGAAGATCCCCAGGTCGATGTCGGTCATCAGCGTGCCGAGAAGGATCCGGCAGTCGCTCGACTCGACGAACCGCGTCACCTCCTCGCGCCCCATCCCGCCGCCGTACAGGCCGATGTACAGCGGATGGACCTCGCTGACCACGCTCTTGCCCATGATCGTCGAGGCGACCGCGATCTGCGACGCCTCGGCCAGCGCGATGACGTCGGCCTGGAGGCCGAACCGGTGGAGCTCGACGCCGGCGATGATCACCGGCGCCTCGGCCTCGGCGATCCGCTCGGCGGCCTCGCGGACCGCCTCGGCGAGCGCCTCCGGATCGCTCCGCACGCGCGGGCAGGCCGAGGGGCGGATCGACTCGGGCACGACGTCGACCATGTCGCGCGGCAGTTCGATGTAGACCGGTCGCTTGGAGCGGGCGGCGAGGTCGAGGAGCCGGTCGATGTCGCGAAACGCCGTGTCGGCGTCGGTCAGCTCGACGCAGGCGGCGCAGATCTTCTCGAACACCTCGCGCTGCGTCGACCAGTCGCGGACGCAGTGGTGGAGCAGCGGCCGCTCACCGCGCTCGCCGCGCTCGCGGAGCCCCGGCGCGCCCGAGATCACGACCACCGGGCTCTTCTCGGCGAACGCCCCGGCGACGGCATTGACGACGCTCAGGCCGCCGACGCCATAGGTCACGCACAGGCTGCCGATGCCGTTGATCCGGGCGTAGGCGTCGGCGGCGTAGCCGACGCAGTCCTCGCGCGTGCAGTTGACCAGTTCGAGCGGCGAGTGGGCGAGCATGTCGTAGAAGTGGAGGACATAGTCGCCCGGCACGCCGAACACGTGGCGGATCCCGTAGTCGCCCAGCCGGCGGATGAGGTATTCGCCGATCGACAGTTCGGTGACGCTGCGATGGCGTTCGCCGGCGGCCGCGCGGGTGGCGGTCGCGATCGGCGCCGGTCGCGACGGCGCGGGATGGGCCGCGGCATCCGGGCCGGCGGCGTGTCCGTTGGTGTCGATCGACTCCGACATGAGCAGGTCTCCCGAGGCAGGGTGGGGAACGCCGACATTATTGACGTCCACGGCCGACAGCGGCCACGCCACGTTGCCGGACGCCCCCCCTGCCGTTGTTACCGTGGCTGGCCACGGGTATGATTCCAAGTGGGAAACAGCTTCGCATTCGCCCCTGCCGCCTCGACACGAGGTGCCTCATGCCGACGCCCGACCGGTCGAGCGGGGATCGTTCGGGAGCTCCGGCCGGGACCGGCCCGGGGGATCACTGGAACCGGCTCACGCGGGTCTTGCGCCTGCAGATCAACGCCGGGTGGTGGCTGGCGAGCTGGCTGCCGGCCGTGCTCGGGGTCGGGATCGTCGGGACGTTCGCGCTGGTGTGGGCGCGGTGGCGCGACGACACGCTCGTGGCCCCGGTGTGGATCGCGATCGGCCTGGGCTTCGTGGCCGCCGCGGTCGCGGCGCTGGTCGTGGCCCGCAGCCGGTTCGAGTCGGTCGCCGGTGCGCGGATCCGCCTCGAAGATGCCCTCGGCCTCCACACGCGGCTCAGCGCCGCCGCCGCGGGGGTCGGGCCCTGGCCGCAGCGCCGCCTCGACCTCGCCGGCCGGTGGCCGGTGGCCTGGCGCTGGCAGCGCCCCGTCGGGATGCTGGCATTGGTCGGCGCGATGCTCTCGGCAGCCGCGATCGTGCCGGTCGCGCGGGCGCGGGGGCCGCAGCGCGACGTGATCGAACGGCCGCACGACGCCGACGTGGTGAGCCGGATGAACGACCAACTACGGCGCGACCGCACGATCACCGAGCAGTCGGCCGACGAGATCGACGACAAGCTCGCGGCCCTCGTCGAACGGCCGCGCGACCGGTGGTACGAGCACTCGTCGCTCGAGGCGGCCGGCACGCTTCGCGAGCAGGTCGTTGCCGACCTCGAGAAGCTGTCGCGCAATCTGGCCACCGCCGCCGCTGCCGCCGAGGCACTGGCCGAGGTGACCCAGCAGGCGACCCCCGAGCAGCGCGCTGCCGCCGCCGCCGAGCTGGCCCGCGCCGCGCTGGAGTTGGGCGCCTGCCCGATCCAACCCCGGGCCGATGTCGGCCGCGCCGAGCTGTCCGGCTTGTCGAAGGAGCAACTCCGTGAGTTGGCCAAGAACCTCAAGGCCAACCGCGCGCGGCTCGCGGCGGCACTCGCCAAGGCGGGCGCCGTGCCCCTCGACCTCGCCGGGGGAAACGGGGAAGAGGATGGCGATGGCGACGGCCAGTGCGACGGCGACGGGAAGTGCCCCGATTGCAAGCCGTGCGGCATCTGCTCGGAGTGCCGTGAGGGCAAGCGCTGCGGCGCCGTCTGCGAGCACGGCCGATCGGGCAAGAAGTCGGGAAGAGGCGGCACCAACCGCGGGCCCGGCTCGTCGGCCAACCGGTTTACCGATCGCACGCAGCGGCCCGCCACGCGCCCCGAGCGGCTCGACGGCGCGAAGGACGACAAGCGCGCCGCCCCGGGAGAGTTGATCGGGATTCTCGAAGGGGGCGTGGAAGTCGATCCGGAGGAGTATGCGGGGCCGCAGCAGGGGGGCGCGGCCGTCGATCCGGGCAGCGGCGGCAGCGGCGCCCGCGTCGATCGGCTGCTGCCGGCCGAGCAGGAGATCGTGCGCCGGTATTTCGGCCGCTGAGCGACGTCGCCCTGGCGTTTTGGCGCCTTGGTCGCACTGGCGGCATGGCGCTCGGCTCGCGGTGGGCGCGAAGGCGCGGCTGGCGGGAAACCGTTCGAATGTCCCCAGGAGGTCCCGGCCCGTGACCGTGTCAGCCGCGTCGTCTTCCCTGCCGCAGATCAGCGACGACGACGCGCGCCGCGCCGCTGCCACGATCAACCGGCTGAAGCGCGCCCTCGAAGCGGTGCTGTTCGGCCAGGAGCGGCTGATCGAGATGGTGATCGTCGGGCTCCTCGCCCGCGGCCACCTCCTGCTCGAGGGGCTCCCCGGCCTCGGCAAGACCGAGCTGGTCAAGGCGCTGTCGCGGGCCCTCGAGCTGAAGTCGTCGCGCGTGCAGTTCACCCCCGACCTGCTTCCCGGCGACATCACCGGCAACCCGATGCTCGAGGAGACCGGCGGGCAGCGGCGGTTCACGTTTCACCAGGGGCCGGTGTTCACCAACATCCTCCTCGCCGACGAGATCAACCGCGCCTCACCGAAGACCCAGTCGGCGCTCCTCGAGGCGATGCAGGAGCGGTCGGTGACGGTGATGGGGCAGACCCACGCGCTGCCGCGGCCGTTCTTCGTGCTCGCGACGCAAAACCCGATCGAGCTCGAGGGCACCTACCCGCTCCCCGAGGCGCAGCTCGACCGGTTCCTGTTCAAGCTCGACGTCCCCGTCAGCGGCGTCGAGACGCTCGAGAAGATCGTCCTCAACCGCGAGATCGGCATCGCCCCCGACGTGCCGCGCGTCCTCGACGCCCATGCGCTCGACGAGCTCCACGAGCAGGTGCGGCGCGTGTTCATGCCGCCGCCGGTGGCCAACCTGATCGCCCGGCTTGTCGCCGGCACGCAGCCCGGGGCGGCGACCGCGGCCGGGGTGCGGTTCGGGGCCAGCCCGCGCGCGGCGCTGGCGCTGGCCGCCGCGGCGAAGGCCCGCGGCCTGGCCGAGGGGCGTGTCAACGCGGCCTACGAGGATGTCCGCGCCGTGGCCGCACCGGTGCTCCGGCACCGCGTCGTCCTCGACTACGCCGCCCGGCTCGACGGCCTGTCGCCCGACGCCTTCGTGGCGCGGCTCGTCGAGGCGACACCGGCCCACGACAAGGTTCTCCCCACGAGTCTCGCCGACGCAAAGGTGTGAGATGGGCTGTCGGATGGCTTCGGACCGGGTCGAGAGTCGGCGGCCGGCGGCATGGGCGATGGCGCTCGTCGCCGGCGCCGTCGCGCTGTTCACGACCGCGCCAGCCATGGCAGCGCCCTGGGCGAGCCTCAAGGAGCTCACCGACACGCAGGTCTACGACCTCACGTCGACGCTGAAGGTGACGGCGGTGAGCTGGCTGGGACGGACATCACTGCCGGGGGCGGCCGGGCTGACGCATGTCGCCCTGGTGATCACCAACTCGGGCCCCCGGCCGGCGACGGTACGGGTGCTCCCCGCGACATCGTACGACCATTCGTCGGTGTTCTCGATCGTGGGGATGCTCCCCGACGAACGGATCCCGGTCGGGGCGGGTATGACCGTCCGCACCGACCTGTTTGCCGACGGCTGGAGTGAAGGGGGAATTCGCGGAGTCGTGCTCAACACCTACGTCGAGCAAACGACGCTGAAGCTGGCCTGGTCGGTGAACTACGGGACCCCGGCGACATCCACCGACGACCAGCGGCGGGTCGCGGTGATCACCAAGGAGCTGGCCACCCCCGAGGGACGCGCGGCCTGCATCGCCCGCTTGGGCTGGACCGAGGATGACGTCGTGGGGTTGGTCAACGTCGTCGATCATGGCCCGGCAGACTGGCGCGGCTGGACGCTGCTGACCGACATCGCGCTTTCTGCCAGCGACTGGTCTGCCCTGTCGGCCGCGACGCGCGAGGGGCTCGTGCAGTGGGCCGCACTCGGCGGCCGGGCGGTGGTGTTGGGCCGCGGCCGGCCCCCGACCGGGCTGCCGAGCCCCGAAACGGTCGGCGCGGGAAGCGTCGTCTACCTGGATCTCGAAGACACTGACGATGCCTCTCGGGGGGGTGACGCCGGCGGCACGAATTCCGGAGAGCCGGGCAAGCCCTCGGCGTATCCCTTGGAGCCGCAAACGCCTCTGTTGATAACGCCTCTGTTGATGTGGAAATACTACGGCTACGCTCCCTCCGGAACGATGATCGGCAACGCCAGGATCGGCTGGTCGGGGCGGTTTTCGAAACTGCCCAACGTGTTCGGCCCGCGCGGCCTGCCGATCGTCGCGCTGTTGGCGTTCGTGGTGGTGCTCGGGGTGCTCGCCGGTCCGGTGAACATACTGCTGCTGGCGCGGCCGCCGCGCCGCAGCCGGATCTTCGCGACGACGCCGCTGGTATCGCTGGCGGCCACGGCGCTGCTGCTGGTACTGATGTTCCTGCGCGACGGGACGGGCGGCGCCGGCGTGCGGCGACCGCTGTGCCTGCTGCTCCCCGAGCAGAAGGCGATGGCGGTGATCCAGGAAGAGTTTTCCCGGACCGGCGTGTTGCTGGGCACCGACATCCCGCTCGCCGAGCGCTCGTGGATGCGCCCCGTGGGGCTGACCCACCGGGCGACGCGATTCGTCGAGGACGACGACGGCTGGCGACGGGGAGACTGGTTCCACGGCCGGTCGGACCAGGGGTATGTCCTTCAGGCGATCCGCCCGTCGCGCGGCCGCATCGACCTGGTCGGGACCGCCGACGACGGCACGCCGACGCTCGTCTCGTCGATCGACGTCATCCTGGAGCGGGTCGTGTACCGCGACCGGGAAGGCCGCGTGTGGACGACCGACGACCTCCCGGCCGGCGCGCGGCGGGCACTCCACGCCGCGACGGACGACGACTGGAAGAACGCCCGCACGATGATCGACGAGGACGCCGGCCCGCTGCGCGAGCGTGCGATCCGGCGCGCGACCGCGTCGCCGGGGACGGTGATCGCGATCGCCCGGGACGCCGGCGACTTCGCGATCCAGACCCACCCCTCGATCCGCTGGCGCGACGAACGCGTGGCCTTCGTCGGCCCGTGCTCGGACGCCAGCGGGGAACCGCGCCCATGACAGCGCCCGACGAGCCGGCAGCGCAGGCCGCCGATCACCCGCAACCTGCCACCGCCATC